>DATGGW010000323.1:0-2304 GCA_035308345.1 Ktedonobacteraceae bacterium
CTGCCAGCCGAAGCCGTGCATGTCACGCATGATAGCACCGATGCTATGCCCTATAGTGGGCTCTCCGCGGGCAGCAAGACGACCTATACCGTTGGTTCGGCAGCGCTGAATGCGGCGCGTGATGCCCGCAACCAGGCCCTGACCATCGCGGCAGAGATGCTGGAGGCGTCGGCAGGGGACCTGGAACTGCGAGATGGGAAGGTGATGGTCAAGGGTGTGCCTGAGAAGTATGTCACGATGCAGCAGATCGCCGCCAGTACGATGCACTTTGGCGCTCACTACGAGCCGATTTTAGGTCGCGGTCGCTCGGCCAATCGCGTCTCCTCGCCCATGTTCGCCGCGCACCTGGCAAAGGTCGCCGTTGATCCAGAGACGGGCGAAGTGCGCGTACTCGATTACATCGCGGCCCAGGACGTTGGTCGCGCCATCAATCCGGCGGAAGTGGAGGGTCAGATTCACGGAGGCGTTGTCCAGGGCATCGGCTGGGCGCTATTCGAGGGGATGCTCTACGATGAAAACGGGCAGTTGCTGACCTCAACGCTGATGGACTATGCTCTGCCACATTGCGAGGATGTACCCACGATCACGTCGCTACTGGTTGAGGTGCCGTCCGAGCTAGGCCCGTTCGGCGCGAAAGGTGTGGGCGAGCCGCCTGTAGTTCCAGTAGCCGCGGCCATCGCCAACGCCATCAGAGACGCGGTCGGCGCGCGCTTGACAGAGATTCCTATGACGCCTGAGCGCGTCTTTGCCGCGCTGAACGGGAAATGAACCGTATTCCGTCGGATATAAGTGTATTCCTGTCACGAAAAAGAGGAGCTATTCATGCAGAAAGATAACAAATCGACGATGCGCAAAACTATCGGATGGGTAACGCTGGCCTATGGCGCGTTTACCACCATTTCGATCATCGGCCCAATTCTGCTTGAACGAGTCTGGTCGAGACGCAAGTCGGAAGGGCGACCGTTTAAGGAGGTAAAAGAACAATGATTGCCACCCAACCTTTTGGTCGTAGCGGGCATATGAGTACGCGCACTATTTTTGGCGCCGCCTGCCTGGGCAATGTCACGCAGCAGGAGGCCGACCATACGCTGGAGATCTTGCTCCAATATGGGGTCAATCATATCGATGTCGCATCGAGCTACGGAGAGGCGGAAGTACGCATCGCTCCCTGGCTGGCCCAGAATCGCTCGCAGTTCTACGTGGCGACGAAGGCGGACGCTCGTACCGCACAAGAGGCAAAGGAGGAGCTGCATCGCTCCCTGGAACGCATGCGCATCGATTATGTGGACCTGTGGCAGTTGCATAGCCTGTCGGACCCCATCGAATGGGATATTGCGTTGAGTCCCGGAGGCGCTATCGATACCGCAATTGAGGCGAAAAAACAGGGGTTGATTCGGGCCATCGGCGTTACCGGCCACGGACTGCAAATTGCCGCTACCCACCGGCGCAGCCTCGAACGTTTCGATTTTGATACGGTGCTGCTTCCTTACAACTACATCACAATGCAAAACCCCTACTACGCTGAAAACTTCCATGCCCTGCTCTCAACCTGCCAGCAGCGTAACGTCGCCGTTCAGACCATCAAGTCCATCGCGTACAAACCCTGGATGGGCCGCCCGCACACACACGACACATGGTACGAGCCTTTGGAGGATCAGCAGGATATAGATATGGCAGTCCACTGGGCGCTCAAGCAGCCAGGGATTTTCCTGAACACAATTGGCGATATTCACCTGCTCCCCAGCGTACTCGATGCAGCCAGCCGCTTCAATATGGATGCGCCGGACCCCACGGACGAGCAGATGCAAGCCCTGGTTGCGCGATTGGGCATGGTGCCGCTGTTCGTGTAGTGCTAGCCTCTGGATGCCAGTTGTTGCGCCATCGCCGCTCCCAGTGCCTGTAGCCCGTTGGCTGGTCTGACCATCACTTCAAAGTCGGCGATCAGGCCGTCAGCGTTGAACTGTATGATGTCCACCCCCTTTACGCTCAACGTGCCGACGCGGGCGCTGAATTCGAGGACGACCGAGTTGTCCCCCTCGAACTGCCGGTGATAGGCAAAGTCTTCTAAGACACGTACTGCGCTGCTCAGGTATAGTATCGCGTTGGCCTTGCCCTCTTTTGGCTTCCAGAGGAAAGGCGAGCGGAAGAGAACGTCGTCAGCCAACGCTTCAGCCAGCGCCTGCTCATCCTTCTCCCTGACAAATTTGTACCACTTTGCGAGCCCATCTGGTTTTGTATGCATAGTAAATTTTCTCCTTGCGAAGACGGCGAGATATATTTTTCAAAGCGGTGCAAGCGCTTTGC
>DATGGW010000324.1:0-3912 GCA_035308345.1 Ktedonobacteraceae bacterium
TAATGCTCTATGGAGATAGGCCGCAGCAGGTAAGCGGACGCGATACTTTCTTATTAAGCACCGCGGCAATTCAGGCTGCAATGGCTATACAAAATGCACTGCTCTTCGTGGAAGTCAAGGACAAAAATGCCGCGCTTGAGCGTGTCAACCACCTGAAGTCACAGTTCCTGGCAACCGTGACCCATGAATTGCGTACCCCATTGCACAGTATCATCAGCTATGGCTCGTTAATTCTAGATGGATATGTTGACGGCGATCTGTCTGATGAGCAGCAAGAGCACATCCAGTTTATGGTGCGCCGCGCGGAAGATCTGTCACGGCTTGTTGATGATATGCTGGACCTGTCCAAAATCGAAGCGGACCGGCTGGAAGTCAAAGTTGAGCCGCTCAGCCTGGATCAAAGTTTGCAAGACGTGGTGAATGAGCTGAAGCAAATAGCGGGCAACAAAGGTCTCACGTTGACGCTTGAAATGGACGAGGAACTGCCGGTAGCGCTGGCCGATAATCACAGAATCCGCCAGGTATTGATAAACATGGTTTCCAATGCCTTGAAGTTTACTGAAAAGGGTGGAGTGATCATTCGCTGCGCTCTGCTGGAACGCTACGATATGCTGCGTATCTCCGTCAGCGATACCGGCATCGGCATTTCTCCGGCTGCGCTTGACTATATCTTCGAGGCTTTCCGCCAGGCCGATGGCAGCACCACGCGCCGTTTTGGTGGAACCGGCCTGGGTCTGACCATCGCCAGGAAATTGATCGAGTTGCAAGGCGGCGAGGTCGCGGTGGAGAGTATCGTCGGCCAGGGTTCGACGTTCTCCTTTACACTGCCCGTCGCAATGTCTGCCCGCGTGCGCTCCCACATTGGTAGGGGCGCGAGCGCAGGAGAGAGGTAGAGGGGCCCCCTTGCGGGCGTCCGAGAACTATAAAGTATTTCAAGGGAAGTGAGTAGCGTCATGAACATACCAAATACATCAAGCGCGCATCACGGGGTGCAGCAGCGCACCATTCTGATCGTTGAGAATGAGGTGTCCAATCGTATTTTGATCGAGCGTGTATTATCCACACAGGGATATCGCTGTATCTCAGCTTCCAACGGGCAAGAAGCCTTAAATATGCTGGATCATGAACAGGTAGACCTGATCCTGACAGATCTTTCTATGCCTGTGCTGGATGGTTTTCGCACTACACAGCTGATTCGCGCTCGTCCAGGTATGGCGCATGTGCCAATTGTGGCAGTTACCGCCTACGCGCTGAACGACGAGAGCGAAGCTGCCATGCATATCGGCTGCAATGATTATTTAACCAAGCCGTTCAAGCCACGCCAGTTGCTAGAGGTAGTAGATCGCCTGCTTCCTCAGCCACAATAAACGCAAGCAAAGGTCACAGATTGCGCGAAAAATGTAGCACATTTACACAGAATTTGTTATGATCTGAAAACTGCATGTTACATATGATCCCTATGGAATCACATCCCATCGCAGGCGGGCGACCACAAGGGCTCGCCCCTACAGACGCCGACTTAATTTGTAAACGAAAGGCTAGTTACGTTGTTACAGGAAACAACAGCGCTTCAGCTCAGTCGCAAAGACGAGCGCATCGCCGCATTATTGGATCTGGTACAGCAAATTGATGATCTGAGATCGTTGAGTAACCTTGCCGAATGGGACCAGAATACCCAGTTGCCGAACGGCGCGGGTGAGACACGCGGCAACCAGATGGCAACCATTCAAGGTGTGCTGCACGACCGCAGGACTGATCCGCGCCTGGGGCATCTGCTCGATCAACTCGACGAGGTAGTCAAGGGCCAGCAGTACACGGACGCGGATCGCGGACTGGTGCGCGAGTCCCGCCGCATGTACGAGCACTCTGCAAAGTTGCCGCGCGCGCTGGTCGAAGAGATGGCGCGCGTCTCATCGGGCAGCTTTGAGGCGTGGAGACGCGCTCGCGAACGCAACGATTTCGCCAGCTTCGCTCCCTGGTTAAGCCGCATGGTCAAGTTACAGCGCGAGATTGCCGACCATTTTGGCTATGACGAAACACGCTATGACGCGCTGCTCGACCTTTATGAGCCGACTATGACAGTGAGCAAGCTCGACAGGCTCTTCGCGCCTGTGCGCGAGGTCGGCGCAAACTTGCTGCAGCGTATCCAGGACAGCGGTCACACAGTTGATGACACCTGCCTCGCGGGTGATTTTGACCCTGAAAAGCAGGTTGCTTTGAGCAGGCAGTTGTTGGTGGGCATGGGCTATGATTTCTCACGCGGCGTCATCGCTATCTCGCCACATCCGTTCACATCGGGCATCAGCAGTCCTTTCGACGTGCGTCTCACGGTTCACCCGGATAGACGCTGCATCCAGGCTTCCGTCATGGCAGCCATTCACGAAGGTGGTCACGCGCTCTACGAGCAGGGCAGCGCGGAATCGCTGGCGCGCACGCTCATAGCCGGCGGAGCCTCGATGGGCGTGCATGAGTCGCAGTCGCGCCTGTGGGAAAATGCCATCGGGCGTTCAGAGGCGTTCTGGCGCGGGCAATATACCGCCGTGCGCGAGGCGTTTCCACAGCATTTCGCTAATGTGGATGCCGCAATTTTCGCGCGCGCTCTGAACCGGGTGCGGCCCAGCCTGATTCGCATCGAAGCCGACGAGGTGACATACAACCTGCATATCATCGTGCGTTATGAACTGGAAAAGGAGCTCATCAACGGCAAGATCGCTATTGAGAGCCTGCCGCGCCTGTGGAATGCAAAGTACCGCGAATACCTGGGCATCGAGCCAGCAAGCGATTCCGAGGGCGTTTTGCAAGATATTCACTGGTCAGGTGGCTTTGGCTACTTCCCGTCCTACACACTTGGCAACCTTTATGGCGCACAGATCTACGCAGCTCTGCGCAAGCAGTTCTCGGATTTCGACGAGCGCCTCGCGGGCGGCGATACAGCCTTCATCCTGAACTGGCTGCGCGACAACATGTACTCGGTCGCCTCAGTTTATCAGCCCGAAGATCTGATGAAGCGTGTCACCGGCGCCTCGCCCGACCCCCAGTTCTTTGTGCGCTACCTGACAGGCAAGTTCGAGGGGATTTACGGGTTGTAGATATCAGTGCGGCCCACTCACACGATTGTTATCGCTGTTCGACCCGGTCGAGGAAACCTCGCACTACCCGCAGGTAGCCTTTCGTTTCCTCGAGATGCGGCATGTGCGCGCTATGCTCGAAACAAACCATCTCCGACCCCGGTATGAAACTTTGATACCATGCTGTGGCCTCGGGTGTTGCCTCGTCATAACGCCCGCAGGTAAAAAGGGTCGGCACGTTGATCTCGTGCAGGCGAGCGGTGCGGTCATAATTCAAGAGGTTCCCAGTCATGAAGAACTCAGTTGGTCCCCACATGGTCTGGTAAACCACAGTCCCCTCAGCGGCTCTTGCTCGCTCTAAAGAGTCTGGCCAGGGTTTGAGGCGGCAGATATGACGCCGGTAGTACTCCATCGTCGCCCATTGATAGTCCTCCGAATCGGTAGTACCGGCTGCCTCATGCCGATCGAGTATATTCTGCACTTCAAGAGGCAGCCTGCTCCGGTAGTCTGCCGCGTCCTGGAGCCAGCGTGCGATGCAGAGAGGGGGACTGGCGAGGATAAGACTCACGAGACCTTCTGGCCTCGTAAGGGCATAATCGACCGCCAGCATACTACCCCAGGAATGTCCAAAGATATGCACTTGCTTCAGGCCAAGTGCCTCTCGGATTTGCCCTAATTCTTCAACAAATCGCTCCGAGAACCAGAGATTCACGTCATCTGGCCGCTCAGATTTGCCACAACCGAGCTGATCATAAAAGATGATAGGCCGTTCATCGGCCAGGGCTTCCAGTGGCTCAAGGTAGTCATGAGGAGTTCCTGGCCCACCATGAAGGATAAGGAGCGG
>DATGGW010000325.1:0-11178 GCA_035308345.1 Ktedonobacteraceae bacterium
CACTTTACCCCCCACCAGCGGACAAGCGCACGACCTCCACTCACCTTCTCCACCACCGCCTGTCCCTATATAGACCAAAGGGTCATACACACATTGTAGGAACGCGGAGGTGCTTCCAGGTTATGAACGCATGGAGGTTGAGTTGAGAAACCGCTACCACCTGTGCGATAATCTTAACCTTTTATCGAGTGATTTATGTGCTTCAATGCAGTCATGTTCTATATATAGATGTTATATCTTGATCTTCTCGTTCTTTGGGTCGTACAGCGGCTCTTTCATCACTGTTGCTGCATAGCGCGCGCCGAAGAGTTGCACATCGACGCGCGTGCCTGGCGCGGCATAAGCGATAGGGAGGTAGCCATAGGCGATGCTCTGGCGCAGCGTGTAGCCGTAGCCCGCGCTGGTGACATGGCCCAATACGCGCTCGCCATCCAGCAGTGGCTCTCCTCCAAGTCCAACGGCGGCGGGATCATCGAGCACGAGGCAGCATAGTTTGCGGCTCACGCCCTGTGCCTTGATACGTTCAAGCGCGGCCCTGCCGGTGAAGTCGCCTTTTTGCAGTTTTACGGCGAAGCCCAGGCCAGCCTCGTAGGGGTTGTACTCGGAGTGGATGTCCGCGCTCCAATAGCGATAGCCTTTCTCAAGGCGCAGCGACTCGATGGCGCGGTAGCCTGCCGCCAGCATACCGAGCGGCTGGCCGGCTGCCCACAGCGTATCCCACAGCTTGAGGCCATACTCCATAGGCGCATAAATCTCCCAGCCCAGTTCGCCGACGTAGGTGACGCGCAGCGCCAGCGCGGGGATATCGCCGATAGTGATGTACTGCGCGCTAAGATAGGGGAAAGCCGCGTTCGAGAAGTCGTTATCACTCACCTGCTGCATCAAATCGCGGGCGCGCGGCCCCCATACGCCGATGCAGCAGCGGCTTGAAGTGATGTCATTGAGATAAACAGAGCCGTCCGTGGGCGCGTGCGCGCGAATCCACGCCAGGTCATGGTTGCCGAAAGCGGTGCCGGTGACGATCTGGAAGCGGTCGGCGGCCAGGCGCGTCACCGTCAGATCGCACTCGATGCCGCCGCGCTCATTGGGCATCTGCGTGTAGGTGATTGCGCCGGTAGGTTGATCCATCTGGTTATCGGTGATGCGCTGCAAGAAAGCCAGCGCTCCACGGCCGATTATTTCTATCTTGCTGAACGAGGTTTCGTCGAACATAGCGACTCGTTCGCGTGTGGCCTGGTGTTCCGCGCCGATGGCGGGCGACCAGTAGCGGCTGGCCCAGCCATAGGGTACCGGCCAGCGCTGCCCTTTTGCCAGTCTTTCATTGATGGTGAACCAGTTCGGACGTTCCCAACCTGATTTTTCGCCGAAGATCGCCCCCAACTCTTCCAGGCGAGTGTAAACAGGGCTGAGGCGCAGCTTGCGCGCGCTGCTGCGTTCCTGCATAGGATAGCCTATATCGTAGTAGGTGCTATAGACCTCGTTGACGCGCGTGGCAATGTAACGGCGGCTGGCGGTGTAGGCTCCGAAGCGGCGCATGTCCATGTGCCACAGGTCAAGGCTCGGTTCGCCGTCGATGATCCATTCCGCGATCATCTTGCCGGCAGCGCCTGAACCGGAGACGCCGTGCGCGCAGAAGCCGCAGGCGGCCCAGAAGCCCTTGACTTCGGGCGACTCGCCCAGGATAAATTCTCCATCGGGCGTGAAAGACTCCAGCCCGTTGACGCGCTTCGCCAGTTCTGCATATCGCAAGGTGGGAACGCGCTCGATGCAGCCGCGCATCAGGCTGTCGAAGCGCGGCGGGTCGAATGGAAGCACGCTTGGATTGTCGCTGTCAGGGATGGCATCGAAATCAAAGGGTTTAGGGTCACGTTCGTAGCCGCCGAGCACCAGGCTTGCGCCATCCTGGCGGAAATACACCAGGTTGTCGGGGTCGCGCAGGTTTGGCACGCTGGCGCCCCCTGCCAATTCTGGCAGCGGGCCTGTCACGACGTACTGGTGCTGCATGGGGATCAATGGAATAGAGATATCGGCCATGCGCCCGATGCGCGGCGACCAGATGCCCGCGGCCACCACCAGTATCTCGCTGCGAATGCGCCCCCGCGTGGTTTCGACCGCCTGCACGCGCCCGTTGGCCAACTCGATGCCGCTGACGCGCGTGTTGTCATAGAAAGTTGCGCCGCGTTCGCGCGCGCTGTTCGCCATAGCCTGCGCCAGGATGGGCGCTCTGGCGGAGCCATCGGTGGGCAGCCATAACGCGCCTTCCACTCCATCCAGGCTCATCATAGGAAACATGCGTTTGGCTACGCTGGCGCTGATCAGTTCCGCTTCCAGGCCGACGCTTTTCGAGAAACCCACCTGCCGCTCGAGTTCTTGCATGCGCTCTTTCGACGAGGCTAGGCGCAGGCTGCCGCCGCCATTGTAACCGGGTTTGCCGTCCACCTGCAGCGTTTTGTAGAGCGCAACGCTATACACCAGCATCTTTGTCAGGCTGACCGAGGAGCGCAGTTGACCGACAAGGCCGGGCGCGTGAGACGTGGTTCCCCCGATCAATGCGCCCTGTTCAAGCACAACAATATCGCGCCACCCGCGTTCCGTCAGGTGATAGGCGATACTGGAACCGGCGATGCCGCTGCCGATAATGACGACTCTGGCCTGGTCAAGCATGGGTGGGTCTCCTTGGGGTACCAGGGCGGGGGCAAGCCCCGCCCCTACCCTACTACGAAGCGGGTGGCGAAGCCGTACAGGGTACGGGTGGGGCTTGCCCCCGCCCTGGCTTGCGCGCCGCTATCATTCCTATAGTTTCACATCTTCCAGCCACTGTTCAAACGGCGATGTCTCGACGTTGCGCAAAAAACGGTTGAGATGATGGTGGGCGTATTCACGATAATCGAAGTCGAGTTCGGAAACGCCCAGTTGTAGAAATCCCCAGAACGACTCGCGCAAGTCTGAGGAGAGTCGCATCAGGTGCAGGTGCGCCAGGTCCGCCGGGCGCGCCTCGCCGAAATAGTAGCGCAGCAGCAGTTCGCAGCGTTCGACATCCAGCGATTGATTGACGGCGAAGTTTCCCAGGTCGAAGAAAGGATCGCCCATGCCCGCATACTCCCAGTCGATGATCCAGATAGTATGACCATCGTCGATGAAATTGCTGGCAAGCAGATCGTTATGACATGGCCTGGATTGCTGTACCGGCCCCAACGCTTCTTCGATGCGTGCCATCAACGCGAAGACGCGCGGCAGTGTGTCGGGAAAAGTGACACTGTGTTGCAGGGCCAGCTGGTGATAGTTGCGCACCGTCGCAAATGGAGAAAACGCGCCTGGGAAGGCTGGCCCGGCGTGATAGCGCTGCACGGACGCCACGATGCGCTGCAATATCCGCGGCTCAGCCGCCGATGCGGGAGTAAAGGCCGCGCCGCTGACAAAGCGCGTCACCAGCGCATCTTCAGCGGGCAAAAAGCGCAGCACATGCGGGCCGACGCCTACCTGGGCGGCAATAGCGGCGCAGGCGCTTTCGCGTTCCCGGTCGATACCCAGCAGGTGCGTACCCTTGCCCCCCACGCGCAGCACAAAACTTTCGCCGTCGATATCCACGCGGTAGTTCTGGTTGGTAATGCCACCCTCCAGCGGCGTCACCCTGGCGCGTTCCGCGCTCCACGCGGGCACCTGGTTCAGTATGCGCTCGATGCGTTGCTCCATTATTCAACCATCTCCTGCTCCATGTATAAAAGAGCTTTTAGTTGAGCATACAATTTGCTTGAGCTTACGTCAAGCGGGTAGGGGCCGGTGAATGATTGCCAGGGCGACCGCAAGGGTACGCCCCTACCATACGACGTGACCTGCCTTACGCGATAGGCGTGTATAGAAAGGGGAGTACCCTTGCGGTCGCCCTTTCACAGACCCTGGGGGCTAGATGAAAGTAACACTCCGCACCCTAAAATCTTGACAGGCATGTACCAGAAGGATATTATTTGTCTGTATTAGCCGCTTCTGCATGTTGAAAACTTCTACGCGCTTACCAGGAATTTAGAGGGGATGGATGGAGAGTTTTATGAGTGAAAGCGAAATTACGAGCGTACCCACCGGTTCAGGTGACCTGGTTGTGGTTGGGTCCTCCGCAGGCGGTGTGGAAGCGCTCTCTACCTTGATTGGTACACTGCCCGTCGATTTTCCCGCGCCGATCGTGCTGGCGCAGCATCTTGACCCCAATCGACCCAGCGCGCTGGACATGATTCTCCAGCGGCGCACGCATCTGTCAGTAGTCCTGGTGCATTCCCACACCTCGCTTGAGCCAGGGAAGGTTTACGTCGTACCCTCCAATTACCATGCCACCATCCGCGATGGATATGTTGAATTACAGGGAGACCACGATAAACGTCCCAGGCCATCGGTAGACATGTTACTTTCGAGCGCGGCTAGAGCGTATGGTGACCGCTTGATCGCGGTCATTCTGACCGGGTCAGGCTCCGATGGCGCGGCAGGCGCGGTAGATGTCAAAAACGCGGGTGGCACGGTGATTGTCCAGGACCCTAAAACGGCTCGCTACCCATCGATGCCCCTCGCGCTTCCTCCCACAATCATAGACTTTGAGGCCAACATCGAACAAATAGGCCCGCTGATTTATGATCTGCTCGCAGGAGTAAACCTGCCGCAGCAAGAAGAGATTACTCAGAGCGTGCTGCAGGGTATCCTGGAGCAGGTCAGCCGCCAGGCCAGTATCGACTTTCGTCCCTACAAGACCTCGACTATCCTGCGGCGCATTGGCCGGCGTATGACCGCCACGCATAACCGCAGTATTAGCGACTACGCGCACTACATTGAAAAGCGCCCGTCCGAAATCGGCGAACTGGTGAAAGCTTTCCTGATCAATGTGACCCAATTTTTTCGCGATCCTGATGCGTTCGCATTGCTTAAAAAGGATATTTTGCCGAATCTCGTGACGGAGGCGCGCGCGCGCGACCGCGTCCTGCGTTTCTGGTCGGCAGGCTGCGCTACCGGTGAAGAGCCGTACTCCCTGGCCATGCTGCTGGTCGATTTGCTGGATACAGAGCTGGCAGACTGGAGCATCAAAATCTTTGCCACCGATGTAGACGAAGAGGCGATCACCTTCGCGCGGCGGGGGTTGTATTCCGAGAATATGCCGAAGAGCGTACCCGTCGAGTACCAGAAGCGTTTTTTCGAACGCGTTGATCACGGCTATCGTATTGCAAAATCGCTGCGGCAAATGGTCATCTTCGGACAGCAGGACCTGAGCCGCAGCGCGCCCTTTCCTCGTATCGACATGGTACTCTGCCGCAACGTGCTCATCTATTTCATGCCTGAACTCCAGAACTACGTGCTGAGCCAGTTTGCTTTCTCCCTCAATACAAATGGCTGCCTGTTTCTGGGCAAAGCTGAAACGGTGCGGCCAAACCAGGCATATTATGAACTGGTCAACAAGCGCTGGAAAATTTACCGCTGCACAGGTTCTGCATTACCCATGCTCCCCCAGCAAAATCTATCTAACCTCCCGGTAGCGCGACTCCTGGAAGCCGGCAACCGCTCAGATCGCGGCATGGGCAGTAGGGGCCAGATTTATCGCGCCCAGAGCAGCCAGGCATCCGCATCCACGCAGGCACAGACATCACTGCCCGAACTGCTACAGCTGCGGCACTTCAATGAACTGCTGCTGCGCTTCTTGCCGGTTGGCATCGTGGTAATCGACCGCGCCTACCGCATCGTGACCGCTAACGGGGAGGCCAGGCGATTGCTTGGACTGCGTGATACGGGCACCGAGCAGGATTTCTTACACTCTGTACGCGGTATTCCCTATCCTACAGTACGCGAAACCATCGATCTTGTCTTCCGCGAGCGAAAAACCGTCACGCTGCCTGAGGTTGAGCTAGAGAACACCGTGGGCGGCAATGGACGTTTCATCTCCTTTTCGATCGCGCTGATGCAAATGGACGGGGGCATCCCAGACCTGGCGACGATCAGTGTGAGCGATGTCACGGAGCAAATTCAGATCAGGCGGCAGTTGGAGACGGTTCAGGCCGAACAGGCGCAGCTCATGAATGAACTGGGTACGGCTAACAGGCGGCTGAACGATATTAATAAAGAGCTGCTGGATGCCAACGAAGAACTGCAGGTCACGAATGAAGAACTGCTGTTGACGCACGAGGAACTTCAGGCGACCATAGAAGAGTTTGAAACAACCAATGAAGAACTGCAGGCCACCAACGAGGAGTTAGAAACCAGTAACGAAGAACTGCAGGCCACCAACGAGGAATTAGAAACCACCAACGATGAGTTGAGAGCCAGCACGGCTGAACTGCAAGAACTAACCGGCGCCCTCGAAAACGAGCGCGTGCGCCTGACAGAAATTGTTGAACTTGCTCCATTCCATATTCTGGTGCTGCGCGGGCCAAACCTGCTCATCGAAGCGTTTAATCCAAGCTACGCCCCGCTGCTTGAAGCGCCGAAGGCGCCAGAAGGGATACTAGGGCAGCCGCTCGAGGAGATCTACGAGTACTTCTGGGCAGCCGGCATAGAGGGCGTACGTCTGGCTCGCGAGGCGTATCAACAGGACGCGGTGAGAGCTACCGCCAGGATTCGTACCTACCTGCCGCAAACAAATGGAATACCTGTAGAAAGTTATTTCGTCTATACGATGGTGCCTTCTCACGATACCACCGGTAAGGTATCCGGCGTGATTATTTACGCTGTAGACGAGACTATACAGCGCGCCAGAGAGATCATAGAGGAGCGCGAGAAGCTCAAGCTGCTCTTTGATAATGCCGATATGTCCGCCCTCGCCTTGTATGACGCCCAGACGTCCGAATTGATTATAGGCAGCGAGCGCTATCTCGACACGCTGGCGCGCGCTCATGAGATCGACCGGAATACCCTGGTAGGTCGCACATGGGACGAAATGGCATTTGTCACACCGTATGAACAGGCGATTGCGGCCTGGAAACAGGTGATAAAGAGCGGAGCGCCACTTCGCGTTCCAGAAGTACGCTGGGAATTTCCCCAGCAGGGAAAAGAAACGATCTGGGATTGCAGCCTTATTCCTCTCATGGACCGGGATAGGCCGGAGAGCCGCTATTTCATACTTGTTTCGGCGGTTGAGATAACGGATCAGGCGCAGGCGCGCCAGGAGGTAGAACGGCTGAATTATCTCAAGGATGAGTTTCTATCGCTCGCCAGCCATGAATTGCGCACGCCTCTCACATCAATTCTAGGTAATGCGGAACTTCTCCAACTCATTCAGCAAAAGCAGGAGGCGCGGGTCGGCGCTGGCCAGGAGCAGGCGCAAGAAGGGACTCCTAAGAGAGAATCTGAGGCGTTAATTGTAGGTAGAATCGTCCACCAGGCAGTGCGTATGGGTTGGCTTGTGGATGAAATGCTTGATATTACACGCATGCGCGGCGAGGTGTTTGAGCTAAACATCAAGGGAACCGTAGATGTTGTGGCCGTGGCGCGGCGCGTAGTGGAGCAGTTTGAAACTACAACGCGGCGTGCCATCACGCTGGAGACAAACCAGGAAAGTATATCAGGAGACTTCGACGAGGAACGATTGGAGCAGGTGTTGAACAACCTTGTCAGCAACGCCCTCAAGTATAGCCTGCCCACTACGCCTGTGGTAGTTAGCATAGAATTACGACCGGCAGAACACGACCGGCCTGGTGAAGTAATTATTCGCGTACAGGACGAAGGGGTGGGCATCGACGAAGAGGACCAGGCTCGTATTTTTGATCGTTTCTACCGCGTTCATTCCAACAAACACAACAGCGCCGGTGGCCTGGGTCTGGGCCTCTACATCGCTTATGAGATTATCGAGCGCCAGGGCGGGCGCATGTGGTTGGAGAGCAGGCCGGGGGTCGGCAGCACATTTTATGTTTCTCTCCCTCTGACAACATAATTTGCTAAACTCTTTTCCCATATGCTACAATGTGTTAGTTCCATTCAACGGAATACCTGATTGATCGCCAGACCTATATGGGAAAAGAAACGTGACCATATATGCCATTGAAGTGCGAGCAATCGCGGAACAGTATGATATACTGGCTCGCCAGGTTGCTCGCGAAATTTTAGAGTTATTTGACAGTGGCGGGAGCCAGCGTCTAATCCATCGACCCCCCTCAGTACGTACCGCGCAACTCTATCACCTCACCGGAAAATTATCCCCCTCTCAAATAGACCAGCTAACCCGCAATTTATTGGTTGATGCAGTCACTCAACAGGCCATTAACAAGGGCGGGGACCAAGGGCTGGGTACCAGGGGCCACCCCTACCCTGTACGAAGCACAAGGCGCACCCGGATAGGGTACGGGCGTGGGCTTGTCCCCGCCCTGGGAGTGGCGCGGAAGGCAGACTCCTCGCCACCCTGGACTATCATCGATGTGTTCTTTCGTCACGGCGTCACGGATACCCTCGCAGAAAGCGTGATTACAGGCGCATCCATGCTGGGAATCGACGGCATTGAGCGCGTCGCGACGGGGCGCAGGTATTATCTCGATGGAAGTTTGAGCGCGGACGAGGTGCGGCTGATTAGCGAATCTCTATTGTACAATCCCGTCATCCAACAATATGAATTATATGATGTACGCGATGAAGGACGAAGGGCGACCGCAAGGGTCTCTACCCAACCACCCAACCACCCCCGCCCTTACAATGAACGCTCTCCCACCCCTGCCGTAGTCATTGTAAGGGCGGGGGCTGAGGAGGAGAGCGGTGGAGACCCTTGCGGTCGCCCTGGTGATTCTCCATATGTCCCGCTTACAACCATGACCGACGACCAATTACTGGAATTGAGCAAACGGGGGTTGCTGGCGTTGAACCTGGATGAAATGCGCGCTATCAAGCGTCATTTCCAGGAAGAAAGGCGCGAACCTACCGATGTCGAGCTTGAGACGCTGGCGCAGACGTGGTCGGAACACTGTTCGCACAAAACTTTCAAGGCCACTATCGAGTATCGCGAAGTGGATGGAAACGGCGGCACGCTTGAACAGGAGACCATCAACGGGCTGCTTAAAAGTTATATTATGCGGGCTACAGAGCAGGCAGCGCGTCCCTGGGTGGTGTCGGCGTTCAGCGATAATGCCGGGATTGTGCGCTTCACGGAGACACAGGATATCGCCTTCAAGGTTGAGACGCACAATCACCCCTCGGCCATCGAGCCGTTCGGGGGGGCCAATACAGGCGTGGGCGGCGTCATTCGCGATGTGCTGGGCGTGTCAGCGCAGCCTATCGCCTGCACCGATATTCTTTGTTTTGGCCCACCGGATACCCCTCCTGGAGCCTTGCCAGTGGGCATACTCGCGCCGCGCCGCGTAGCCGCCGGCGTGGTTGACGGCGTGCGCGACTATGGCAACAAGATGGGCATCCCTACCGTCAACGGCGCGCTTCTCTATCATCCCGGCTATATCTTCAACCCGCTGGTCTTCTGCGGCTGCCTGGGTATCTTGCCTCGCGGCAGTCACCCGCGCCGCGCGCAGCCGGGCGACCGCATCGTCGTGCTGGGCGGGCGCACCGGGCGCGACGGCATTCACGGCGCAACCTTCTCGTCCGGCGAAATGAGCAGCGAGATCAACGCGCAGGCTGGAAGCGCGGTGCAGATCGGCGCGCCCATCACCGAGAAAAAGGTTACCGACGTGATTATCCAGGCGCGTGATAGACAACTTTATTCGGCCATCACCGACTGCGGCGCGGGCGGCTTCTCTTCGGCCATCGGCGAAATGGGCGCGGAGACAGGCGCGTATGTCGAGTTAGAGAAGGCCCCACTCAAATACCAGGGATTGACCACGTGGGAAATCTGGCTTTCGGAAGCGCAGGAACGCATGGTACTGGCCGTTCCGCCTCACCATCTGGAAGCTTTATTAGAGATTTGCGCGGTCGAGGAAGTCGAGGCCAGCATCATCGGTACCTTTGCCGATAACCACCGCCTGGTCGTTACCTATCACGGTCAAATCGCTGCCGACCTGGCTATGGCATTCCTGCACGAAGGCAGACCCGGCAGGACGCTGGAAGCGGTGTGGACGCGTGAAGTGAATCCGAGGGCGACCGCAAGGGTCTCCTCCCCACCCAACCCTACCCCCGCCCCTACAATGACTACGAGCTCTGCGTCGGACGATACGTATCATAGTAAGGGCGGGGGTGGTGTGGATGCGGGGAGGAGACCCTTGCGGTCGCCCTCAGACTTAAACAATGCTGTACTAACCCTCCTGCGGCATCCCACCATTGGTTCAAAGGAGGCGGTGGTGCGCCGCTATGACCATGAAGTGCAGGGTGCGACGGCGCTTAAACCACTGGTGGGACGCGCGGGCAACGGGCCGGGCGATGCCGCTATCCTGCAACCTATCCTCTCGGATGTAGGGGCTCAATTTATTGCGCCCCTGTCATGTATGGGCATCGTGCTCTCCAATGGCATCAATCCGCTCTATGGACACTTTGATCCGTACTGGATGGCCATGAATGCCGTTGACGAGGCGCTGCGCAATCTGACCGCAGTCGGGGGAGATATCGAACGCGCCGCTCTGCTGGATAATTTCTGCTGGGGCAATCCTACGGACCCCGCGCAGTTGGGCATGCTGGTGCGCGCCGTCAAGGGTTGTCATGATGCGGCTGTTGGCTTCGGCACCCCGTTTATTTCCGGCAAAGATAGTCTCAATAACGAATACAGAGCAGATGGGCAGCGCTTGCCTGTGATCCCCACGCTGCTGATATCGGCGGTGGGTGTGATCGACGACGCGGCGTGCGGCATTGACATGTCGCTCAAACAGCCGGGGAACCTGTTGTATCTCGCCGGCAAAACGCGCAACGAACTGGCCGGATCGCATTATTGCGAAATATCTTTGGCAGAAAGCCGCGCCAGGGCGGGGACAAGCCCCGCCCGTACCCTGCTACGAAACGGTCGGATAGGGTACGGGTGGGCCCTGGCGCCCAGCCCCTGGCCCCGGCCCTGGTTGCCCGGTTTTGAAACCAGCGTCCCCCACGTCGATATAGAGACAGCGCGTATGACCATGAACGCTGTGGGCCAGGCTATTCGCGGCGGGCTAGTCGAGGCATGCCATGATCTTTCAGAGGGTGGGTTGGCGGTGGCCGCCGCCGAAATGGCGCTGGCCGGGCTGCTCGGCCTATCCATCGACATAGAACAAGCGCCGCGCGAGTCGTTTGAGGTTGGGAATATGGCAACCATCCTGC
>DATGGW010000326.1:0-9707 GCA_035308345.1 Ktedonobacteraceae bacterium
GCTGGCTGTGCTTAATCCGCAAAAGTTGCAGCAGGCCAATTTCGAATTTACCCAGGCGCAAAGCGACTTCTTGCAACTGCAACAACTGGTTGATCGCCAGGATATCCAGAACGCCATTCAGCAATTTGCGCCGCAGTTCGGCGGCAAGCTGGGTATGGCCCGGCGGCTGGTACAGGTGGGAATCGATGTGACGCGCATGGGTAACGAGCTGATCAACGTTGCCATGCTGGGAGCCAATATCCTGCATGGCTCGCCGCTCGCCGGTGGTTCAACAAAACCGCTCATCACAGCCGGTGATATTTCTACTATAGAGGGAACGATGCTGCATGCCCTCTATTATATTAACGACATCAAAACACAGATGAGCCAGGTTTCACTGAACCAGTTGCCCATCAGCGCAGCGCAGCAAAAGTTGATTGCATCGGCCATGACGCTGCTTCCCAAAGCGCAAAGCTACATCGATCAGGGACAGGAGTTGATCGGCATCGTGTCCTGGCTGCTCGGAGTAGGTCAAGAACGCCGCTTCCTCATACAGACGATGGATAGCGCGGAACTACGACCCGGCGGCGGCTTTACCGGACAGTACGGCGTTCTTTCTATTCAAGGTGGGCGCATGGCCCCATTCAGCCTGCAAGATGTGACCGAGCTTGACTACAACGGTAACGGCTACGAGCTTGGGCGCCAGGCTCCTCCACAGTATCAAAGCTGGATGAATTTTGGCGACTTTGGGCTGCGCGACTCAAATCTGTCCGCCGATTATCCCACCACCGCGCGCCTGGCGATGCAGGTCTTCCAGCAAGAAGGCGGCGGCCCGGTCGATGGCGATGTCGCCTTCACGCCCTTAGTGATCGAGCATGTGCTGGATATTACCGGGCCAATCAAAGTGCAGGAGTATAACGAGACAATTACCGCTCAGAACCTCGCAGATAAGCTGCATTATTACCAGCAAAATCCCGCCGCCATTGCGCTGCAGCGCCAGAAAACAGGCACCAGTAACGCCGCCACGCGTAAAAGCTTTACTTCTCTGCTTGGCAAACTCCTGCTCGATAAGTTGCGCCATTTGCCCATTAAGACGCTCATGAAGATAGTACAGAACGCTGTAAAAGATATTCAATCGCGCGATCTGGAGATTTACTTCACCAATCCGCAGGCCGAAGCCTGGTTAGTAAAGCATAACTATAGCGGCGCGATGAGTACATTCAGCAGTGTGGATGGCTTTATGGTGGTACAGGCAAACATCAGCATCAGCAAGGCCAGCCAGTATGTGCAAACGACGGAGCAGGACAATATCGTGCTGGATGCGCAAGGAGGCGCAACGCACAACCTGACTATCACACTCGACTACAAACAAACCGGTCCGGTTTATGGCTACGATACGTATGCCGATTATATCCGTGTCTATGCCCCGGCTAATGCCCAGTTGCTGTGGGGCGACGGCTTTGATACTGGGAAAGCGCTATGCGTACCTCCCAATCCCGGCAGCGCCAACGGTTCGAGCGGCCCAAACCGGCAGCCGTCGTCCGGCAACATAACAAACAGCAATCCGCCCCAGCCTGTATGCGGCCAGTATGCGAGCTATTTCCCAGGCAATGCCCGCTATTGCCCCAATGGGAACTATTCACTTGGGCAGCGCGGCTGGGTGCAGGGCAAAGGTTTCACCTATTGGCCCGTCGATAGCCTCGGCGGTCCTGGCGAATTGAGCAGCGACCTCCCCGGTCGCGCCATGTGGGGAGGTCTGACCGTGACACCCAAGAACTGCATCTCCTACATCTCGCTATCCTGGTACGTGCCCAACGCAGTCAAGCGCGTGGCGGGTCAGCCACTCTATAGCGTGCTCGTGCAAAAGCAGGGTGGCTATGTTCCGATAGTGCAAATCAGCATCGATACCAGCGCGCTGAAAGGCGTCAAGCCCTATAACTACCAGGGCAACCTGCCCGCCGACAGGACATTCGCCCTCCAATAGTAGGGACAGTGGGCAGGGCGGATGCGGATGCGGGGGCCTGGTGCCTGTCCGGGGAGGAGTGTAGGCATCGCGCTTCCACTTCCCAGAACGAGGACAAGCACCAGGCCCCCGGCATCCGCCCTTCATCACCCTTTCCCCAACTTCATTCCTGCCTGCCCACTATATTCATGTATTTATATCTATATATCAGTAATAGTGCTGATTATACATCAGCAATAATGCTTAGGCATCTCCAGAAATAGTTACTTCGAGATGCGCAACACGTTCTATTACAATATGTCAGCAGCATTTGGGTCACAACGAAAGTAGCAGACGCATCGCTTGATTACGAAAGAGAGAGAAGATAATACACAGGTAACTTCTGCCATCCAGGATATTAGTGGACGCGATATATGGCGTCCCTCCATTGCTTCTCTGTGGCGCGAGGCGCTCCTCCCTTATCTGGGATCGCGGCTGGCGCTCGTGCTCGTCGGATTGCTTGCTGACTTCTATATATTACCTTTACTCAAAAGCAATACATTGCTATCCCCGGTCGCTTCGAACACTCATTTCCCCGCTGCCCTGTGGTTGATGTGGAACCACTTTGACGCCGGCTTCTACATCGACCTTGCTAAGAATGGGTATTGGGCTGCCAGCACGTTGCATACTGCATCGAACTGGATCTTTCTTCCACTCTATCCCATGCTTATTAACCCCCTGGGTCATCTTTTTGGAGGAAGCCTGGTAGCCTTTAATATCGTAGGGATCATCATCTCCAATGCAACAGGATTGGTGGCAGTTACCTATCTCTACCTGCTGGTGCGCCGAGAATTTGGTTCGCGCGTCGCTTCCCACACGGTATTCTACCTGGCTCTCTTTCCCACAAGTTTCTATCTTTCGGCAATCTATCCTGAATCGCTCTTTCTGGCCTGCGCTATAGCCTGCATTTATTATGCGCGCCAGCGGCGTTGGTGGTTGGCAGGCATATGCGGCGCATTGGCCTCGCTTAGCCGCATCCAGGGAGTTGTACTGATTGTGCCGGTTGCATGGGAGTACTGGCAAACGCTGAGCGATCGCTACTCGCCTTTGCCCGACATGCGTGGGATGAGACGCGTGCAGAAAGCCTGCAACCGGTTGTACTCACGCCTGGAAGGGCCATCTCTGGCAGCGCTCAAACTTCGCAACTGGCTCAACCTGCTGGCGATTGCCCTCATTCCTCTTGGCCTGATACCGTTCCTCATTTACTCGCAAATAAAAACGGGTGATTTTCTGGCAACCATTCATAATCATCAAGCAGGATGGGGACGTTATTTTGAATTTCCCTGGCAGTTACTTGCCAATGCCCTCAGTCATCCACAACCTCCTGACTCGCTGGACTGGAATTTCTGGCTGCTTAATATCATCGTGATATTTGTTTTTCTCGGATTCATTGCCTGGTCATTGCGCAGGCTACCCATGATCTACACACTTTATGCGCTCGTGATGGTGCTGATGCCTCTTTCAACAGCGAGCATTAACAGCATGAGCCGCTACTACCTCGTTGTCTTCCCTGCATTGATACTCCTGGCCCTGTGGAGCAATAATGACGAAAAACCGGCGCGTTACTTCCTGGTGATGAGCCTCTTTGCTGCATTGCAAGCTGTTTTCATGATCTTCTTCGTGCTGGGTCTGCCTCTCATCGCCTGAGATAAGGCAATCACTCCTATATCATTACGGATTTGCGGCAGTTTCCGCCTTCACAGGCTCTACATCCAGCAGAGGCTGAGTCCCTGCAGTTCCTGGCTGCTGCTGGAGAATCTCGTTCTCGAAGATGCGCCGCAGGATGGCAACGGCGCAGGCATACGTCGAGTCCATGCCAAAGTAGGAGAGGCTGCCTGCGCCCAGGTTCTTGCCGCGTGTGTAGGGCGTGTCTGAGGCGTAGTGCAGGACGCCAAGCTCGTAGGGCAGGCGCGCGAAGTTGATGTTTTCTCCCACGGGATAACGAGTCAGGTATTGATCTTCATAAACCGCGTTCAGGTATGGGCCGCTCTCCATCTCGAGCACGGTATAATTGGCGCGGTAGTAGAAATCGTAGTACTGGCGGTTTTGCAGGTAGGTACCTTTGCCCGACACAGCTTTCTGGTTATCCAGCACAGAGCCGTAAATCAGGTAGGGCTGCACATCCTGCGCCGTAAAGCAGTTGTCCAGCCAGTAAGTGTTCTGGCTATGCTCATCAAGCACAACATTGGAGATCATCACGTCGCCAATACTGGCATTGAAGGTGGCCGCTTTGCCGAGAATGTAGATGCCGCGCATACCTGTCATGTTCTCCATGAGCTCGCGCATCATGCGGTATGCCGCCATGCCGAGCGGGTAGTCAATGTTCAGGATGATGGCTTTGCTCCTCGCCAGCTTATCCATGCCAGACATGCGGCAGCGCGGATCGACATCCATAGGGCGCAGCCTGGCAAGTTCAAACACCTGCGCGTCGATCTCCAGGCCATGTCGCGCATTGACATACCAGATACCGCGCTCCTCCTCTTCTTGTAGGCGCCGCCGCGCAAACTCCTTGCCTGCCGGAGTGCGCATCCATTCACGCGCTACAAAGTAGAGAAAGTTTTGCCAGTTTCCAGGCACGATGCCCTGCTGCAACTTGCGACATTCATCGGTCAGGTAGGGGTCTTCGCCGCTCAGAGCAAATTTCGTCAACTCCGTATCGCGGCGCAGCAGCGAACCAGACATCAAATTGACCAGGCTGTGCGTATTGCTAGAAACGAAGTAAATGGGGCGCTGCTGTAATCCCAGCGTGTTGAGTAGTTTTTCCACAGGCTCCCACCACTGGCGCGTGGCGCGCACGTAGCCCACGTGCGAACCGCCCAGGAAGCGCAGCAAGAAACTCTTGCGCTGCCTGCCGATGGTGAGCAGGTTTTCCCACAGGTGATCACCCCAGATGACCTCCAGGCGTTCCCAATCATCGACGGCGATATGCAATCGCTCGCGCAGCACTTTGCGAATCTCTGCAAATACCGGTGAGGAGCGGTCCATGCGCGTCTCTAATATCTGAATGGTGGTGGGATCAGCATTGAGCAAGTAATATATCTTGTTCCATTCAATCTGGAAGGCCACCAGAATGGGAACAATATCATCGGTATCGCTGACGCTGGCAACATACGCCGCCAGGGTACTTTTGCTATCATAGAACCACTTGCGCCGCCGCGCCGACGCCGTTACCGCTTCCCAACTATCCACTTGAAAACCCTGTTGTAAGAACACATCTTCGGATTGGCCCAGCAGCACCAGGTCACAGTGAATAATCGAAACCGGCAGGCGCAGCACGCTATAAATGAAAGCCGACATGTCGGGATAAGGTGATCTCGCGTCAGGATGCAGGCTCGAATCAATGTTGTAGTGCGCCTGCACCAGCGCCTTCAGGCTGATTTCGCCCGAACTGCGTAAGAGCGTATTGTAGGTGCGAATGTACATCTCGACATCACGCTTGCCGGCTTCGTGATAGCGCGCTCCATCGTTAAATGAACTATCCGCCGGTCGTGGTGGAAAATCTACGCTATATTGCGTATCGCTCTCCTGCTCATCGCCATCGCTAGTTTTTGCAATATAATGATCGTCGAACGGGTCGGGGGTATGGTTCCCCGTTGGCTTCTGCTTACGTGGCATATACGTTATTCCTCTCCTCCTCATAGGAGTGCATTTTCATATCTATGTTTTTCTGGTTATTATACTCGCTGAATCGACGAGTTGGTAGGGGAAAAATTCCTAAGTCAATTTTCTGTCGAATTCTTGCCACTAATTATATTTATTCTACGTTCCTAACTTTGAGAGGCCTTACTAAAACGTCAGGCATCCCCATACCTGGCGTTTCCCCCTGGTAACGCCTCTTTTTCACCTGAATGTAGGGGCCCGATTTATCGCGTCCAATTCTTTTTCACCTGCCACAACAATATATCCTCATTGCCGGGGACGCGCAGCCCATCCATACCCGGCTGGCGCCATTCACAACGTACCTCACCGGCCTGCAACAAATTACAGATTAACTCGTCATACTCGCGCAGCGTACATTGCCCAAAACGTGCCAGCAGCATCTGCTGGCGCAGATCGGGCCAGCGACGGGGAGACCGCGCCCGTCCTGCGCGCAGCGTATCTTCGCGCAACTGCTGCATGGCCTGCGCAGTGCGTTCGGCCTGCTGCGCGGCAAACCACGCCTCACTCAGGGTCCCACTGTGACTCTCTTGTTCAAGACGCCTGCGGTAGCCGCACACGGCATCGTTCATGCATGCCAGGCTATCCTGGCGGCGCGTGGCAAAGAGCAGCGAGCAGGGGGCATTTTCTATCGTCGCCGGACCGATCAACATGGGAAAGACTATGCGCTGGACGAAAGGGAAATGTGGGTGCAGAGCTGTAGATAAGAGGTCTATCACCTTATCAACCGTTGGTTCGCTCTCCTGCGCCAGCAGGGCTTTCCAGCGATCATTGCGCAGCAACGTGCTGAAAGCGGCTGCCCCGGCAGGCGTGCGCAATGCCGGAAATAAAATCGTTTCGACCTGTCGATGCATCAAGAGCAGGCACAACTCGGTCGGCGTGGTTCTCTGCAAGAGAGGCGCAAGTTCATCGCTGGTCAAGAATGGAATCTCGCTCTTTTTATTTTTGGATGCAGACACTTTTGATACTGCGAGCGGGTTGAGCAGAAACATAGCGGCGAATTGCTCAATGGCCGGAAGAAGCTCCGGCGCGACCTCGCGCCAATCGGCGTTTACCATGCTGCTTTCTTTTGGTAAGACGAAGGTTGTCTGTGTCGTGTTCTCTTTATTCTGCTTATCATTACCTTTGCTGCCCGCAAGTACGATGCCCTGCAGCGTAATCGGCCTGCTCTCCCGCGCCAGGTCACCGGCCAGGACAACGAGAGGCCGCAGCACAGCGTTGGTGGAGGATAATGCATCGCCTGCTGGTTGCCCTGACTGCGCGAGATCGTCAAAAATGGAGAGGCGCGACTCAGCGCGCCCTTGACTCCCGGTTATCTTTCTCGCCGCACTGCGTATCCCACCTGACGCATCAATCCAGAAGCAGCGCCGGAAAATACGCGTCGCGGCCAGGGAACGACAATAGGGCGCGGTATAATCAGCAAGCAGCCAGGCGCGCAAAGCGAGTAACACCGCATTAGTGGATGGATTAAATCGCGTCCCTACTGCTCTGCCTGGCTTTTCCGCCTGCTCAACGGGCGCACTGGCTAATTCGTGGTTGTCAGACTCTGTCCACAGGTCCATAGTGGGAACATTTTACCATATCCAAATGCAATGCGCCCCTACGATGTATATTCGCAGGGGCGCATTATTCCGAGTTTGGAAATGTGGTTTTACGCCTGGGCGACCGTCACTTCCTCTTCGCCTTTCAGGAGTTCGGCTATCGAGGGACGGCCGGGAAACTCGGTATAAATGTTGACGCACTTGTTCGTGCGCGAATGATGTCCAAATTTGACATAGCCATCGATGAGCGCGAACAGGGTATGGTCGCGGCCAACACCAATGTTGTCACCAGGCTTGATTTTAGTTCCGCGCTGGCGAACTATGATGCTGCCAGCCGTTACCAGTTGACCATCGAAACGTTTCACGCCAAGCATCTTCGGGTTGCTATCACGCCCATTGCGAGAGCTACCTACACCTTTTTTATGCGCCATGTGTTATTTCTCTCCTTCGCCTTCTGTCTCTTCGGCCTTGCGCGCGCGGCGGCGGCGAGTTGGCTTCTTCTCCGTCTCAGCTTCGGCTTCTTCGCTGGCCGCCGTTTCAGTCACAGTCTCTGGCTTAGCCTCGCTCTCAGCTTCGGGAGTCTCGACCGTTGTAGGCTCAGCTTCAACAACGTCCTCTTCTTCCTCTTCGCGGAACGTGGGAGCTTCTCCTGTCAGCAAGCTCTTGCCACCGGCGATGATGTCATCGATGGTGAAGACAGTGAGTTCCTGTCGATGGCCCCGGCGATGCCGCTGGCGCTTTTTGGGTTTGTACTTGAAAACAATCAATTTCTCGCCGCGAGCATGCTCGATGGCAGTTGCCAGTACCAGGGCATCTTCTACCAGCGGCGCGCCAACCATCGTGGTGGTCGCGTCCGAGATAAGCAGCACCTCGTTAAATTGCACCTGCTTACCCACCTCGACTGGCAGCCGGTTAACCTCGAGCCTCTGACCCACAGAGACCTTGTATTGTCTTCCACCGCTTTTAATGACCGCAAACATGTTTTGTTTTGCCTTTCTCTATTATCCTTCTGCGCCCACGACTTTACCGGATACGTGGAAGGCACGGGTGGATGGCCTTCGGCACAGTTCCATTTGTCTCTTGTTATAAAGAGCACGTTATGTCCAGGCTGGTAGGAGCTTCGTGTGAGAGTCGTACTACCAATGATGCGGAGGGATTGCCCTACCTTACTCATGGGGAGCCTGACCACCAGAGCATACAAATCCTCTCGTGGACACACTGTAGCAGCGATATCATAGCAACGTCTGGCACGTTTGTCAAGCCTACATTACCAGGGCGACCGCCAGGGTGCTCCCCTACCATACTACGTTACTTGCTCCACATGCTATTCGTGTACAGGGAGCGCCCTTGCGGTTGCCTGCTAATTTTGCTGTTGTAGTTTCCATTGCACCTGCGCCTGCTGCAATTGAAGTAACTGTTGCTCAAGCTGCATAATGTGCTGCTGCAATTGCTGCTTTTGCTGTTGAGGCCCCAGGAGTTTGAAATCTTCCACGCCTTTGTAGCCCCATCTCAGCAGGCCTCTTGGCACAAAGGCGGCGGTTTCATAGTAGTTCGAGCGAACGTTAGCCATCTGCGTTGTGATCTGCTTGAGGTCTAACTTCAACTCTTTTATCTGCAGTTTGAGCTGCGCGATCTGGTCTTTGTAGGGGTCCTGCGGTTTGCTCGCGCCGGAGCGCCGTGAAGACTTCGGCTCGTCGGCAGGCATCAACGATGGTGGCGCTGCATCCGACCTGTACGGTTGCTGTACAACACCGCCGGTAGTCTGTAGAGAAGCTCCACAATTATTGCAGAAGTGATCCCCATCTTGCGCATGAGCGCCACAATGTGAGCAGAACATGGCGTATTCTTTCTCCTTATGTATCTACGCATCGTGTTGGTACCTATTTTATAGTAGCGAATGCCAGATAGCAAGAAGATACCGAATCACCTGGAGAAGTAAGTTTGTGATATATTCAAAACGATCAAAGGTTATGAGCCAACAGGAGGTACCATGCAAGCTGTTCTCTCGGACGTTGTAGTTGTCGATCTTTCGCGTGTGCTGGCCGGCCCATATTGCACCATGATGCTGGGCGACCTGGGCGCAAAAGTGATCAAAATTGAGCAACCGGGCAAAGGTGACGATACACGCGCTTTCGGCCCGCCATATATCGCGGGTGAAAGCGCCTACTACCTGGGACTGAACCGCAACAAATACAGTATCCTCATCGATTTCAGCACGCCGGAGGGCAAGCAGCGCCTGCTCGATTTGATACGCGCGGCGACGGTGCTGGTGGAAAACTTTCGTCCTGGTACGCTCGAAAAGCAGGGGTTAGGCTATGAAACCTTGAAAACTATCAACCCTGGTTTGATTTATTGTTCCATCAGTGGCTATGGGCAGACCGGCCCTTACGCGTCGCGTCCAGGCTACGACTTTGTGGCGCAGGCCGAATCGGGCGTTATGGCTGTAACCGGCGAGATTGATGGAGAGCCACAGCGCGTGGGTTCGCCGGTGGGTGATGTCTCCGCCGGCATGTTCGCTTGCATGTCTA
>DATGGW010000327.1:0-5197 GCA_035308345.1 Ktedonobacteraceae bacterium
CATACTTGTTCTGTTCACTACTGCGGCAGTTATTATCAATATCGTGTTTAACCGCGGGCCCTAGATGCCAGGAAAAAACTTGCAAATCGGGTGAGCTAATTGTGCAGGTGTTCGCTCAAGACGTTGCCTCAAGCATGCCCAACGGGCCGCCACTCAGGAATGGTGATTGGGCGCAATGTTTGCTCTATTACGACGCGGTTGCGCTCCAACCAGGGCGGCAACTGCAAGTGTTTGCCCAGCTCGGCTGCGGTCTCATCTATCGCGAAGCCGGGGCCCGCGGTTGCCAGTTCAACAATATGCCCGTCGGGATCGTTGGTATAAATGCTCTTGAAGTACACGCGGTCCAGCACGGGTGTGACGCGCAGGCCAGCCTTGACCAGTTTCTCGCGCCACATCAACTGCGTCTCTTCGCCGGCAACAGCGAGCGCGAAGTGGTGCGTTTGTCCTGCTCCCATCTGCGCGCGGCGCGTCCTGGCGGGGTCGCGTTCAAAGTAGGTAATCAGCGTGCCTGGACGGCCATCGCCCACGCCCCAGTACCAGTGAGCAGAGTTGGGATCGTCGAAGTTAGAGGTCATCTTCACCCGTCTCATGCCGAGCAAATCGCCAAAGAACGCCTGCGTGCGCTGGATATCGCTGCCGATAGCGGTGATATGATGCATACCCCGACTCAACGCCATGTCGCCCGTAATCTCAGGCACAGGTTCGGGCCACGTTTCAGCGCTGATACGCGCTTCATCTCGATTGTTGATGAGCATCTCTGCCGGCGGCTCGCGAAACTCGGCGCCGATGGCATCGGGAGCTTCGTCGATGGCCCAGCCGGGGCCGCGCGTGGCAATTTCAAGAATAGTGCCATCGGGGTCATTGAAGTAGATCGACTTGAAGTAGTGCCTGTCGAGCGGACCGTCAATTTTGAGACCCAGGTCAACCAGCCTGCGCTTCCATTTCAGCAGCCCATCGTAGTCATTCACGATGAGCGCGAAATGATGCGTTCCTCCAATGCCTGGATGTCCCTTTGGAGCGCCAGGCCACTCGAAAAATGTCACGGCTGAGCCTGGATGCCCTACTTCATCGCCAAAGTAGAGATGGTAACTGCCAGGATCGTCGAAGTTGACCGTCTTTTTCACAAAACGCAGGCCCAATACCTGTGTATAGAAATCGACCGTGCGCTGGGCATCCGCGCAAACGAGCGTAATATGGTGTAGTCCCAGTATCTTATCGTTAGTTGACATGCTTAATCTTCTCCTTAAGAGTCAAAATTCTTTCTTAGTTGTGACATTACCAGGCCGCCTGCAGCAGCGATTCGATCTGTGCTGCTCCGGTAACTGGTTCAGGGTTGTTGCGCACCGCCTGGCTTTGCAGTGCGATCTGCGCCAGGCGAGGCAGATCAACCTCCTGTATGCCAACATCTCGCAAATGTTGGGGAAGGTTCATCTGGCCGATCATATCGTAGATAGCCTGTATTGCCTCTTCTACAGCATTTTCGGCGCTCCTGCCAGCAAGTGTGATGCCCATCGCTTCAGCAGCCGGGGCCAGTTGCGACGCGGTCGCTTCCAGGTTGAAGCGCATGGCATGCGGTAGAATGATAGCGTTGGCGATGCCATGTGGTACGCCAGCCGTGCCGCCCAGCACCTGACAGAGGCCGTGATGCAGCCCCATCGCCACGTTGGAAAGCGCGCTTCCGGCCAGGAACGCTCCCTGGAGCATCTCGCTGCGCGCCTCCACGTCATCGCCCGCCGCGTAACAGCGCGGCAGCGCGTGGGCGATTGCGCGCACTCCAGCGGTGGCGGCGGCAGTCGAGAGCGGGTTGCGCGTAATCGAGTACAGCGCTTCGATACAATGGGCCAGCGCGTTGATGCCTGTTGCAGCGGTCATGGAAGGCGGAAGTTTGAGCGTCAGCAGCGGGTCATAGATAACCAGTTTGGGGGTGAGCTTCACATCGGTGACGGTTATTTTGCGCGCCGTGTCGTTGCTATAATGGGTAATGCCATAGATGGGGGTCATTTCTGAGCCGGCATAGGTTGTGGGGATAGCGATAACCGGCACAAGCGGCTGCCCGGTCGGATAAGTGGCACGCGAACCGTCACCTGTATGTTTTTCCTCCAACGCGAAACTGACGGCTTTCGCCATACCAATCGGACTGCCCCCGCCCAGGCCAATGATTGCATCAACCTTGCACTCAAGCGCAAGTGTCACGGCTTCAGCCACCTGGAAGTCAGGAACATGCTGCTGGACATGTTCATAGACAGCGACCAGCCTCTCGCCTAGAGCCTTTTCGAGCGAGGCGATTGTGCCATCGCGCCGCAGAGATCCGGTCGAGCAGAGCATCAATCTCCGCCAGGAAAAGCGTTCAACAGCTTCACCCAGGCGCGCAACCGAGCCTGTCCTAAAAATAATCTCCTGGGCGTAACCGGTATAATGGAACTCGTTCACCAGATATCCTCGCTGTGCTTTCATCTCAGTTCGATCATACCCTAAAGTAAAGTATACAATAAGGGCGTCATAGAGCACAGCTTACAAAAGGTTGACTTACCAGCTGCTCTCCGGTACATTGTTATTGTGACGGAATAGTATTTTACCACTCCAGCCTGGCGAAAGGAGATAGCTCCCATGAAGACAATGGACAGTGAAATCAAGGATGATGTCTTTGTAGATGAGTACACTGGCGGGCTCGTCGGTCCAAGCCTGGGCTTTGCAGCAACGATTAAGGACGGTGGGCACATCCGCTGCGTTGTTCCGCCCGGCTGCTGGGGGCCGATGATTACGCCGGAATTTCATGGCGGGCACGAGGTAACGCGCCCCGTTGCCGTAGAGGGAGCCAGGGTTGGCGATGCCCTGGCCATCACCATCGAGTCTATGCGCGTGCTATCGCTGGCGACCTCCTCCGGCACGATGGTGACGAACACGGCCGCCTTTGGCGACGATCCTTTTGTTGATAAGAAGTGTCCAGGATGCGGCACGCCGTGGCCTGCCAGCCGCGTTGAGGGAACCGGAGAGAGCAGCATTCGCTGCGTCAAGTGCGGCACAGTCGTCAACCCCTTCGGCTTTGAGGAGGGTTATACCATCGTTTTCGACCACGACAGCCAGCTTGGCCTGACGGTCGATGCCGCCAACGCCCACGATTTTGCGCAGCGCGCCCGCGAGCTTGCCGCCCTCCCGCCAAACGCGCGCCAGCATCCCATCCTGCTCTTTGAGCCACACACCATACCCGGTGTGCTTGCCCGGCTGCGTCCATTTATCGGGAACATTGGCACGACGCCGAGCGCCGACCTGCCCGACTCGCATAACGCGGGAGACTTTGGCAATTTTCTGGTTGGAGCGCGTCACCCTTATGGCATGTCGCTAGAAACGCTCAATCGTGTGAAGACCGATGCCCATCTAGACACAAATGAGGTGCGTCCCGGCGCAGTGCTCATCTGCCCCGTCAAAATCGATTGCGGCGGCGTCTACATCGGCGATTGCCACGCCAACCAGGGCGACGGCGAACTGGGCCTGCACACCACCGACATCACCGCCGAGGCTCGCGTGCGTGTCAACATCATCAAGAACCTGTCGTTGGATGGCCCCATCCTGCTGCCCGTTGCCGAAGATTTGCCTTTCATCACACGCCCATTCTCGAAGGAAGAGTTAGCAGCAGGCGAGCGCCTGGCTAAACGCTACAATCTCAAATTGCAGCGCAGCGTCGGCCCCGTCCAGTTCATCGGCACCGGCCCTACCCTGAACGAAGCAACCGATAATGCTATCCAGCGCGCAGCCGACGTGCTGCACATCACGCAAGCGGAAGTGCGCAATCGCTGTACCATCACCGGTGGAGTAGAAATCGGTCGCCTGCCCGGCGTCGTGCAACTAAACATGCTCGTGCCAATGGACAAGCTAGATACTATCGGCATCGGCTCCTACGTTCGCCAGCAGTACGGTCTGTAGGGGTGCCCGTCCGCGCCATCACGGTAAATAAAGGGTGAAACGCTATGCACGTACATGTCGCGCTCTATGGCGCGGCGCGCGTGGTCATCGGCCAACCGCAGGTCGATGTCTCATTCGATGCTCACGCCGTTACGCTGGGACAAGTGCTGGAAAGGTTGATCGCCACCTACCCACGCGCGCGACCATACTTGCTGGATGAGACTGGCATGCTGCCAGCCTACATGCGCGTGCTCATCAACAATACGCGCCCGTACCCCGATGTTACGCTGGCTACAGCGCTGCATGATGAAGACCGGGTGGCCTTGCTGGTGGCTGTAGCGGGCGGATGATTGGCAGAGCTACCAGCTCACCGGCAAATGCCCGCGCGCCTGCCTCTCGCCGAAGAGCACGTGTGCGGCAGCGACCAGGGCCGGTCGCGTATATTCATAGGTAGCGAGGTACGCGCGCAGTTGCGGGAATGCCTGAAGATCGTATGGATTGCGCACGGCAATGCCGATCACGCGCCGCCCTGACGACATGAGATAGCGCACAACATCCGCCTGCCCGTCATCCAGGTGGGCGTTTACCGTCGCGACGATGAAGGTGGCAGGCTCAGCAACCGCTCGTAATTGCGACCGCCAATCATCGCCGGGGAAAACAGGCAGCAGGGTCACATTGGCATGATATTGCCGCATGATATCCAATAGTACATCATCAGAGTAAAAGCGGTCTTCCACCATTGTCATGGTATTGCGCCGCGGCGAGACTATCACGATTTGCTCTCCTGAGTCCGGGCGCAGAGGTATGAGCGCGTCTTCGCTGCGCACCAGGGTGGTGGACAGCTCGTATGCCTGCTGCTGAAGCCGCGTGTGCGCTTCGTGATCGATGACTGTAGGAGCGTGGGCTTGCTCCGCCCGCACCTGGTCAGCTTTAAGCTTCAGCACACGTTCCGCCGCCTGCTGGATCACTTGCGGGTGAAGTTCTCCCGCATGTACAGCAGCCAGTATCGCCTCGATGCTTCCCCGTTGTTGCATGTAATGGTGAGATACCAGTACAAGATCGGTGCCCGCTTGCAATGCCATCACCGCCGCCCGCATGGTGCCGAAAGTTTTAGAGATGGCCTGCATCTCCATACAATCCGAGAGAATAACGCCATTGAAACCCAGCTTTTCGCGCAGCAATCCCTGTATTATGGCAGGCGAGAGCGTGGCAGGCAGCGCCTCCTGCCGAGTAAGCGCGGGAAAAGCGATATGCGCGACCATTACGCATTCAGCCCCGGCTTCGATGCCGCTTCTGA
>DATGGW010000328.1:0-7424 GCA_035308345.1 Ktedonobacteraceae bacterium
CGGCCATAGCGGCCCAAGAGGCGTCACACGTTCGCCGCGCCCCACGCAAAACGCGAGGCCACCTGTTAGAAAGAACGGCACATCGGACCCCAGTGTGGCAGCCATCGCCTGTAGTTCCGGCAGAGAGAGAGGTAATCGCCACCATTGCCGCAATGCCAGCAACACAGCAGCCGCGTCACTACTCCCGCCGCCCAACCCGGCAGCCACCGGAATACGCTTGCGCAGTTCAATCAGCACTCCTTGCGAGAGCGCGAACCGTTCTCGCAGAAGCCGCGCCGCTTGCGCAGCCAAGTTCTCCTCGTTGCTCAGTTCAGCGCGAGTACATTCTACCCTCACACGCCCATCACCGCCAGCAGTCAGGCAAAGGGTATCATGCAAATCAACGGTTTGCATCACCGTTGCCAGCTCGTGATAACCATCTGCCCGGCGTCCTGTAACCTCCAGCGTCAGGTTAATTTTGGCGTATGCTCGCACAAAACACACGTCACCCAAAATTTGTACTCGCTGCGCGTGACTCATGCGTGCATTGTGCATAGATTTGGCGAACTTGTCAAGCGCTAATCCCTTTAATCGAGCGCAATAGCCCATAATTACTGTTCAACCTGAACATATTCTACCAGGAGACATCGTCCATTGGCCAGGCGCTCCGTTTGAGCGTATTCGCCTGAGAGAGTGGGCGATGATTCTGAGGAAAGTCTGGTATCCGAGAAACTAAGTACAATCACAGAAGTAATTTGGGAAAGGCGGGTCCATGGCGCAGTGCCTGGCAGGGCTTGGGGTGCCCCAATTTCCTCCCTCTCCCTAAAAGATTGGTTGATTGTACTTAGTGGTCAGTCCGCTTAGGTTTTAGCGAGCACTGGCTCCTTTCGACCAGAAACACTCCGCGCCCAGGGTCGGACAAAGCTTGTCCGCACTTTCCCTCGAAAGGAATACGTTTCCCTTGCCCGCCTCGAGTCGTCTGTGTGGTAGGCAGACGGGCGGAAGGTGACGACTTGCTGAAAGCTCGCAACGCTGGTGAAGTGACCCATGGGAGCCTGCTGGCTGCTGCTGCCCCTTCAAAGCAAGCGTTTAGTGGGTTCCATCATCTTGAGCATGTCAGCGAAAGGAGTATGAGCCGTTCCTTCTGGCGGTTCGTGATCAGCCAGAATTTCCCGGCTGAACACTTCCACGTCGTGGCTGCTGCCATCAGGGTCGAGGATTTTCACGTAGGAGCCGACGTGTTGCTCCCCAATCACCTCGATGACAGCCTCCTCGCTGAGCACGACAAAGCCATGCTCCGTCTGCGGAGGGATAAAGGCAATCTCTCCGGCAGAACACACTTTGGTTTCCTGGCCGACACGAAAACGAATTTCCCCACTGAGGACACGAATGGCCTCTTCTCCCCCATGCCAATGCAGACCCGCTCCCATGCCGCGGGTGCGCGTCCCCCGCAACAGAAAGAGGCGTGCGGCGCCATCCTGGGGACCGATGAGGGTATTGAGTACCTGTGGATGTTGTCGCTCTGGATCAGTGGTATCAATGAAGGTCATCGGTGGTTCCCTTTCTGCTCTCGAAGCCTCCTGGTCTTCAGGGTGAACCGGAGAAGCTCCTGCGGCATGCTGGCCTACAAAGCGGTGAGGCAAGCCCCAGGCCGACTCGACCCTCCGTCCCGCAAGGGCTTGTCCCCCTGTGCGCAGATGAGATCATGTTCCTTCCCGTGTGAAAAAAGGGTCTCTCCTCTGTGATATTCTAACACAACGGCTCGCTCGTTTGGGCGAGACTGCCACCAAGAGTAAGCCCGCTGGTGGTCAGTTCGCTTCGGGTTCTTTGACGGGATAGAGCCGCGAGAGCTTGCGGCGGGCATCGCGCGAGGTGAATTGCCAGGCAATGCCACACCGCTGCGACCTGACGGCGCAGCACCGCTTCGCTTTCCACTCGTCGGGAGAGGGCATTGCGCTCCAAGATAGCGATCTCGATCTCGGCCATGTTCAGCCAACTGCCGTGTTTGGGGGTGTAATGAAACTCCAACCGCTGGAGCAGGCGACGAGCTTCGGCAGGCGGAAAGGTTTCGTAGAGAGAGGCAGGGGTATGCGTGTTCAGGTTATCCTGCACGAGCCGGATATACTTAGCGTGTGGATAGACCTCATCGACGAGCCAGCGCACCACCTTGGCGTAGTCCTGCATGGTACGTTGCGCGGTCACCTCGATATGCCGCCAGCCGGCTAATGGTTCCACCACCACGAAGAGATTGCGCGTGCCTCTGCGTTCATACTCGTAATCCACCCGCTCGGGATGGCCTGGCTCAACGGGGACGGGAGGCTGGACATCGGCATGCAGCACGACCGGCTTCTCATCCAGGCAAACCGTCGGGTACTGTGGGTCATACTCCTCCTCGTAGAGGTCCAGCACGTCCTCCATGGCTGCTACAAACTCCCCTCCTACGCTGGGCAAACACCAGTGTTCATGCTGCCAGGGTTTGAGGTCGTTTTTTTGAGCAGCTCGTGGATCGTATTGGGGGAAATGCTCTCGACAAAGCCCAACTCGACGGCTTTCTGCGCCAGCAGGCGTACCGTCCAGTGATCGTGTCCATCGGGAGCCGGGCTACAGGTGATGGCAATTAAGTGGGCGGTCTGTAAGCCTGAGAGGGCGCTGCGCCGGTGTTGCTGCACTTTGTCGTGCAAGACGGCTTCCAGTCCTCCTTGCGCGAAGCGCCGTCGCACATTCGTGACGGTGGCCTCACACACATCGAAGGCCGCCGCAAGGGCAGCGGTACTCCATCCGTCCGCCGATTTGAGGAGAATGCGCGCGCGGGTGAGGGTGCGCGCGTTGGCTTTGCCCCGATGCACAAAGGTCTCGAGGGTCGTCCGTTCGTCACCGGTCAAGGTGACCGCTGGTTGCTGTGGCATGGTCTTCCTCCGTTTTCGCTCAGTATACCACCCCTCCCTAAAAGCAAAGCGGACTGACCATTAGTAGTCAGTCCAGTTTGAATTTTGGGGAAGGATAGAGATCATGCATCTGAGCGCGAGCCTGGTCATCAATAAAGACAACATAGGTCTGTGTTTGCTCGGACCAGCGTAGTTGAGACTGGGTAAATCTGGGCATAGTTGTTCCTTAAATGGAGTAATAAAATGAGTAATGGTATGGTCGGTCTGGAGCGTTGCTATCAGTATATCTCAGCCTGGCCCGTTGGGCGACAAAACTGATTATCGTCAGCTTGTTACTGTTCTCACGGATCGACCGAACGGCCAGTTCTTGCGCCAGATCCCTAGACTATAAGAAACCAATAGCCCGACTGTACCCCAGATGATCAGCATGATCAGCGGATCAATCTCCACATGCAGTCTCGTGTAATAAGCCACGTCAAACTCCCCAAAAACCTGGATTACCACGATAGAGCATACCAGAAGCACAAGTAGAGCCATCGTTCGTACCAGGAAAGATGAGCGTGAACGCGGGTGACAGAGCAGCACCAGCCAGGCCAGGGCACAAAAAGGGAACAGCCAGTTCAGACGATAGAGAAAAATCTGCACAGTAAACAGAGGAGCAAGGACCGTATCAAAGCGTCCATGAGCTATGACCCAATCAGAGGGACGATAACTTGAGAGTTGACTGAAGAAGAGAGGTGCAGATTTCAGAAAAAATTCAAATGGATGATGCATGATAATGGATTGCGCGAAGTCCGCCGCCGCTTTAGCATGCTTCTGCTGTAATTGGGATGAATGGCCAATAATCTGCCATGGACTGTATATCCCGCGCTGAACAAAAGAGTCAATAAAGTGGCTGAGCACAGGGTTGGCAGGAGATTCATCTTGCATACGATATTCGACAATTTTGCCAAAAATATTGACGTAACTGATGGTCGTCATCGTGGGCGTACCACTTATAAAGTAATTGGCAACAATATAACAGATAACGGGAAAATAAAGAACGAGCATTGCCACGAACAAGCGGCGTAAAAATTGCTTCCTGGATAGATTTGCTCGCTTGCACCAGTAGAGATAAGGGAAAAGGAGGCAAGGGAAGAAGATCCATTCTGGCCTGGTAAAGAGCAAAAAGCCTATCGTAGTAACTGCCAGCCAGAAATAGCGCCAGTGACTTGTTTTAAGAAAGAGAACAACCATCAGGACCATGGTCGTGACCAGCCAGAGGGAAAGCCCCTCTGTCATAATCGGTTTTACAAAGGAAATGACGATGACATCAGTTCCTACGAGCAGGCCAATAGCGAAGGCCAGCCAGATTTTACGAAAGAGATAGTAGCTCAACACATACACTTCTCCGACCACACACACGAAAAGTATTCCCTGAACAATCTCTACCGCAGTCAGATTCCCCTGGCCGGTTATGGCGAAGATAAGCAAGAGAAACAAGGGATACGTTGGGAGGCGCTGATCATTGACCGGATTCCCTATTAACTGCATCTGATGCATGGAGTAAAGGTAACTCGGCGTGTCTAATGTTTGCTCAATCGGCGGGTAATTTAAATAATAGAAAACGGTCACCAGAGCAGCAATAAAAACCAGAAGTAAAACTGGAATCACACCAGGCTGGTTTTTACATTTATGCATAATAATACCTCAAATTATGGTTCACCCTGAAGACCATCGCAACATGGCTAAAGAGCAAGGACAAATTTCTATAACGTATATAAACTGCCCAAAGTAGCTGTTATAATCAGTATCATCACAATTGAAAAAGACGTTCCACTGCAAATCACAAGAAAAGAGAAATCCACGATGTGCCGTAATATTAAACCCCTGTTCAATTTCGATCCACCAGCCACTGATGAAGAGATCCGCCAGGCTGCGCTCCAATTTGTGAGAAAGATTTCGGGCTATCAGGCCCCCTCGAAAGGAAATGAAGAAGCCTTCAACCAGGCCATTGAAGAGATCAGTGTCGTCGCGCGGAATCTGCTGGATTCGCTGGTCACCACAGCTGAACCACGCAATCGAGAGAAAGATAATGAGCGTACTCGCGCCAGGTCTGCCAAAAGATTTGGGAAAGTATAAAGTAATTTGTCCGCTGGACCAGAAACTGTAACAAAATGCCACCATTTCTCAATACAGGAAAGAGAAAGGTAAAAAATGAAAGGCATTGATCTAAGTACAATCACAGAAGTAATTTGGGAAAGGCGGGTCCATGGCGCACTGCCTGGCGGGGCTTGGGGTGCCCCCAATTTCCTCCCTCTCCCTAAAAGATTGGTTGATTGTACTTAGCGCCGTGTCGACGGTGGTGGGTATTGAATGTAGATCAAAGGCGATTGGTCTTCCTCATGCGCGCCTGAGGCAATATCCTCCATCGCACGCTGGTTTATTCCGCCATTCAGTTGTTGATCGTGGTTCAAGTAGTACGAGCCTGGGAGCTGGCTCTTTTTGCGGCCAGGGCCGTAGGTGAGGAAGAAATACGAGAGCACAATCCCTACCAGGAAGCCGATGAGGATTCCACTTCCTGCTCCAATGGGAACAAAGCTTCCGAGTAATACACCAATCGGGATAAGTGCCAGGCCAAAAACCAGTTTGAGATATTTCACGGAACACGCTGTCTTTCTTTAGAGGAGACATGCTGATATGTTCCTCTCCCTATAACATATATACGTAAGATGGCCAGAAATATCAAATACGGATAGAGAAGCACCATATTAGCAGGCTGCGGTTGACCCATATTTGCCGTCAATTGCCGGGGTATTAGGCTAATCTGGCTAGTATGCCTTGTGTATATAGAACGGTTTCCCTAACTGTGCTATACTCTCGGCAGTTGAATTGCAAAGTTTCGCACATACTGTCGCTTTTGTGGCTCATTCCTGTCTCTAGTAGGTAAAATGGACATAACCGTTGCATACTTTCACCCTATGCTGCATCCCGATGCAGTAAAACGCGATTTCGAGCAGATTCGCGCTGCAGGCGCGGGCAATATCGTCTATGCCATTCACGAGCAGGAAGACCAGCGCTGGCCGCGCGACCTGGAACGCGGTCTGCAGATGGCCCAGGATATTGGCCTCAAGGCACACGTCAGCCTGGGACGTTTTGGGAATCTCTTCGCCGGTCCATCGCTTATGCCAAGCTGGTATGCCTTTCGCCATCCGCATTCGCGCGTGCTTGACCGGCACGGGCGTTATCATGAAATCTCCTGCTTCAATCACCAGCCTTTTCGCCAGTGGCTTTTCAGCGAGATTGAGCGCTTGCTGCGCGCTTATCCCATCAACGGTATCCTGCTCGACGAGCCGCGCGGCCTGGAAGTGAGCTGTTTTTGTCCAGTTTGCCGCGCCTTATGCCCCGATGTGGCAGACCTTGTGCGCTTCCGGCGGCGCTCGATGATCGATTTTCTCGGTGAACTCTGCGCGTGCGTCAAACGCGTGGACGCCAATCTCAAGACAACGGTCGTGCTGCTGCCGCAAGACCTCTCGCTGGTCGAGGAACTGACCACCTTGCCTGCGCTCGATACCGTCGGCTGCCATCTCTTCTGGAACCTGCTGGATGAGAGTGTATGCAAGGTGGAAGCATGGGGCAATAGCTTGATCGAGACTACGCGCCAGCACCAGAAACGCGGCCAGCTCTGGCTTCAGAATTTCAGCCTGGATGAGGAAACGGAAAAGGAGCTTGAGGTGGCCTTCTCCCACATCATGCATGTTGAACCGGATGGCATAGGATGCTACTATTACTGGCGCAATAATGACAATCCAACTCGCGTGTGGGAGACCACCCATAGTTTGCTGCGGCGCATTCCTCGCCGCCAGTTGCACTGGCACATCACCCAGCCCGATTTGAAAGAAGAGGCACAACCAATATAACGATTAAACGCGATAATAAGGTACAAGGGCGACCGCAAGGGTCTCCACCCCGCTTCCACTCCGCTCCCGCCCCTACGATGAACGGGCCAGGGAGACCCTAGTGGTTATCCACACGAATTATCCTCGCACCGATGGCGTCAGCCCGAAGCTCTCTTTGCTATCCTTCTCCTCGTGATACACCTGCTCCATCAGTTCGCGCATCTGTTTGACATACTGCTTCGTCTTCTCGCCCGACTTAAGGGCGGTGATGATCAAAGCCTGCGCGCCCAGCGTCAAGAGCGTGTAGGCGTCGGCTTCGTCGATTGAGCTTTCCACATTGAGCATAGCCGGGAAACGTACCGCGTCGCGCACTGCTCGATAGCGCAGCACTTCTTCGATCGATAAAGCACTGATCGCATCCGGTAGATTGAAATCAAGGCGCACTGCGGCGAGTCCCTCAAAGGCGGTCAGGTTGCGCATGAAGATGGGATACATCTCACCTTTTTGCATTGGCACCGAGACAACCAGTTCCAGATCTTTGACCTGCAAAGCCAGTAATCGCGCCGGGGCATCGAACGGCAGGACGACATAATTGACATGCAATTCTTTAAGATGCTCGAAAGTTTCTCGCTCGATCTCTTCCCAGCCATCCAGGATATTCAGCCCACAGATGACTTTTTCG
>DATGGW010000329.1:0-19503 GCA_035308345.1 Ktedonobacteraceae bacterium
TGTAAGGGCAAAATCGGGGATGAAGATACCCTGCGTTGTTGCTTCCCCGTCCTGAGTTAATAGAATGGGTTCCGGTTCGCGTTCAAGCTGCCAGCCATCCGCGCCCTGACCCCTGACCAGCGCGCTGAAAGCTTCGGCGAATGATTGCTCGATGCTGCTGTCAAAGACAGTGTTCGCGCTATCGGTGTTCGCGGGCGCGATCAATCGCGCCCCTACAGCAGGCAGCAGCTTGAGCAGAGTGGCATCCATATCAAAACGATAGGCGCGCTGCAAGAAATGGACGGTGGCCGAGGCTTTCACGATTGCCGCCATGGGCAGGCTGCGATTGCCGCGCGCGCCATATCCCAGCAGCATACGGCATAGCCGCGCCAGCCGCAGTCCGTATTGCTGCGGCGCGCCCGTCATCTCCTGCGGCCCATACAAGGTCAGATGCAGCAGCGATGAGTCGGCTTCGTAGGCCAGGTCGTAGTAGACGCCGAGTTTGCGCGCCAGAAAACACAGGCGTTTAATCACAGATCCCACACCAGTTAGCGGCTCACTGGAGGCGCGCTGCACGGCCCGTAGCTTAAGAAAGGCGTTACAATCAATCACGAAATTCGCATCGGATGCATTGAAAAGCACGGCTTCAAACGTCCACTGGTTGTACAGGGCAGCCACTTCATCGGGCGTAGGCGGTCGCTCGCTGTCATCGCGCACGAGCAGCGCTTCATGGTCGCTATCAAGCGCGAGCAAGTATTCCAGGTCGAGCACGCTTAGTTGATAAGTCCTGCCGAATTGCTCCAGGGCTGCCGCGCGTTCCCTGCTATCCAGAAAACCGGTATGGCGTTCATTCACATAGTCGTAGAGTGCGAGACGCAAGAGAATGGGCGAGGTGATGCCAGCCTCATCCAGTCCAATCCCAGGGTGACCGCGAGGGTCTCGCTGCTGTGCAGCCCCCCTGTTATACTCCATACGCTGCACGACCTGCTCCCAGGCGGGTGAACGCCAGTTGTACCACGCGCTGAGAACAGCCAGCAGGCAGTGGGTCATACGGTAATCACCGATACACGCGCGCGCATCGTCGTCAGAAAACTGTCTCCGTGGTTGGCCGAGCAGTTGTTCGTGATAGTCAATCAAGCGGGCAATTTCCGCGCGCATCTCACCTGGACGCAAAAAATGCAGAGCGACCGTCAGCTCACCGCCGCGCCGCTGGATATGCTTCTTGACATCTTGCAGGCTAAAGCGCACACGTTTCTCCTTATTGCAGTCAGGTATACCCGATCATAATGCCTACTTGCGGCGTTGCAGCCAGGGTGACCGCAAGGGTCGCCCCTACTATACCCGATTATAATGCTTACTTGCGGCGTTTCGCCATGTCTTCTTCGGTAGTGCCGGTAGTCACGAGTTCATATAACCAGGCCTGGCCTGCTTTGGGGCGCAGCACGCGTCCCAGGCGTTGAATGTACTCGCGTTTGGTACTGTTACCACTCACGATAATGGCGACCCGGCAGTCGGGCACATCCACGCCTTCGTTCAGCACGCGCCCCGAAACCAGCTTGCTATACTTCCCGGCGCGGAAACGTTCGAGAATGGCGCGGCGCTCCTCGGCGGGTGTCTTATAGGTGATGCTCGGCAGGCAAAATCTGCGGCTGATCTCATCGACCACCGGGTTATACTCCGAGAATAGGATCACCTGGTCGTGCGCGTGCAGGCGCAGCAGGCGTTCGATCTCAGCATACTTGGCGGGCGCGTTCATAGAGATGCTGCGGGCCTCGCGCCAGGCGAGCATAGCCTTACGCGCTTCGGGGTCGCGCGCGCTGAGAAAGATGATCTTCTGCTGAAATTCCTCAGGAGAGTGAATGATGATGTGCCTGCGCTGTAAAAAAGCGCGATAGATACGGCGTTGTTCGGCATACCGCGCCTCATCCTCCTGCGACAGGGCGATATCGATACGTGCCTCTTGATATTGCGCAAGGTAGCGTTCCCCGGTCAGTTCCGCCGGTGTGCGCCGGTAGACTTCTGGCCCGATCAGCCGCTCCAGGTCGAGATGTGCCATATCGCTGCGTTCCGGCGTCGCGCTCAGTCCCAGGCGCAGGGGCGTGAACGCGCTTTCAGCGATCAGGCGATAGGTCGGCGCTGGCAGGTGATGGCATTCATCAAAAATGAGCAGCCCGAAACGTTTCAGTTCGCGTGGATAAAGAGCGGCTGAGTCGTAGGTGATGATGGTAATTGATTTCAGTTCTTTTTCACCGCCGCCGAATAAACCAATTTCGTCCGCGCTTACGCCGAGGGCATGAGCCAGGGCAGCTCGCCACTGCTGCAGGAGATCAAGTGTCGGCACAACCGCCAGAGTCCACAGTCCTGTTTCGTGGATAGCCATGGCTGCGACCAGCGTTTTGCCCGCGCCGGTTGGTAGAACGACTACGCCCGCGCTGCCCTCGGACTGCCAGCGCGCCAGAGCCTCGTTTTGATAGGGGCGAGGCTCGACTTGCAGCCCAGTCGCAAAGGGCAGAGCAGGCCGTTCCTCAAAGGCAACGCTGAACGGTGTTCCATGCGCCTGCAAAGCCTGTTTCACCGCCTGAAAGTGCATGGGTTGAGTGCGTAAAAAAGCATGCCGCTTATCACGCCCCATAGAGGCGCGGATGCCCACGGGTAAGTGAGTTCCAAACAGCGCTTGCAACAGCTCCGGCGTGGGCAGGCGCAGCATCTCCTCGCCTGGGACGATAACAAGGTCGCGGCCTCGATGATCGATGGTGGTCATAGGCTATCCCTCAGTTCTTTTGGGTTGCTCTGCCACGCTGCCGCCAGTGCCGTCATGGACCCCTCCCATACTATAATTTTGGACTGTAGAGATGTGCATCTATATTGTCTTTCTGCATTGTAGGTGTCTGGGGTTGGATTGTCAATCACGGTGTGAGGTCTCCATACAAACACTTGACGGGACGTAACATAAATGTTACAATCTCATCATGAGATGGACAATCGTATATTTTGAGCAGGAAGATACCGTTCAGCCTGCTGAGGAAAGTAATGGATAGATTTGAACAACGTAAACGTAAAGCGCTACAAAATCCTGAAGTTGCTGAGGGCTATCGAGAGATGGCTGCTGAGCTAGCATTCATGCAGGCTATTGATGAAGCGCGCAAACAACAACAGCTCAGCCATGAGCAACTTGCAACCCTGACAGGGAAGAAACGCGAGGCGATCTCTCGTTTGCTTTCTGCCGAGAATATCAATCCTACGCTCGAAACACTTATAGAACTGCTCTCTGCTCTGGACCTGACAGCCGATATTACCCTGCGTCCGGCAAAAGAAGGAGAGGCGCCCATGAGGGTCGTATTAGAGTCCCATGAAGCCTATAACGTTTAAGGTGCTGGATTTTTAGCAACGAAGGTTGATTATCACTCCGGTTTGAGCCTCACCACCATCACGCCGAACCACAACGCCCACAGCGCGAACAGCAGGATCGCGGGGGTGCTCAGCAGCGCCTGTCCGGTGGGTGCGAAGGCCAACTCGACCGCGCTGCCGCACATCAGCGCTGCGATGGCAAGCCCCACGTACCCAAAGATGACCCAGGAATCGGGCCAGAGCCTGCGTCCGCTGCGCGCGATCACCGCGCCGAAGAACAGGCTGGACAGGCCGAGCAAACCACCGCCGACGGTGTAGGTCAGGATGGCAAAGAGACCGGTCAGAGAAGCTAAATCACCCGTGCTTTGCGAAGATAGGGAGGCCGCGCTGCTGAGCAAATAAATCGTGCTTGCCAGCGTTCCACCGGCAAAAAAGATCAGGCCAGGCAGTCCCGTCCAGGCGGCCAACACCGCATAACCTTTGCCGCGCCAGGCAAATTCCGGCAAGCCATCGGCCTGGCTTGCTCCGTCATGCTCCGCCGTCGCCGCTTCGCCATCCTCATTTTCCCCCTCTATCTCTTCGCGCCCGATAATCTCCTGGGCCACGATGATGCGGAAGAGCGCGAATGGAAAACCGAACATGAGGGCAAAACCTACCACGAGCAGGGCGCGGTAGCCAGAAAAAAGCAGGCCGTGGCCGTTGATCCAGCGCAATGTCTGCGCAATTGTATTCAGCGCGCTGCCATATCCGGCCGGGGTCAGCACAAGAAATTGATAGAGTGGCACCCCCAAAACCAGCAGGAGCGCGCCGATGAGACATGAGAGCGCGCTGCGTTGCAGCTTTGCCAGAAATGTACGTTTCATATACATAACCCTTTCCAATTTTCAATTCAATCATAACGTAACGCATCACAAAAAGCCAGCCACGCGGCCAGAGCGGGAGCCGCCCTGGGTGCCTGCATAGGCAGACTATCTATGCGCTGCTGTACAATTTGGTTAGAATACCCCTTGAATATGTGCATTTTTTTCCACTATAGTACCTATACGGGCCAGTTCCCGCGTATCCTATTAAGGCCATTATCCCGCAGGTCCTTGAACAACAAGGAGGTAACTTCACCCATGTGTGGCATCGCAGGCATCCTCTTCAAACAACAAGAAGGCCCTACCGGTGAGATTCTCATCAAGATGCTCGCCGATCTTAATCGCCGGGGTCCCGACTCTACAGGGCTGGCGCTGTATAGTAATCTTCCCAAAGGCAACCTTGTTTTGCGCCTCAAGGTAGACGAGGATGCGCGGCATGAAAGCGTAGACTGGGAAGCATGCCTTGTTGAAACGGCGCAGGAATATGGTAGCGTGCGCGAGAGCAGGCGCGTGGGGCAATATGTGCGGCTGGTGATGGACTATGAAGGTTCTTACGAGGAACTTACTGCCGCCATCGAAGCCAGCGGGGAGGGTGTTGAGGTCTTATGCATGGGCCAGCACCTGGAAATCATTAAACAAATGGGAGGAGCCGGGGGCGTTGACGCCACTACGGCGTCTCCGCTATGCGCGGCACGCACGCCATTTCTCACACGCGCATGGCGTCCGAGAGCCGCGTTGATATCAGCCATTCCCATCCTTTCTGGGCGCGTCCATTCCCCGATATCGCCGTTGTACATAATGGCCATATCACCAACTATTACAAGCTGCGCCGCCGCCTGGAAATGAAAGGGCATCATTTCAATACACAAAATGACTCGGAGGTCATCGCCGTTTACATTGCTGATATGATGCAGCAGGGCGCGACACTTGATGATGCCGTGCGCAGCACCATCACCACGCTTGACGGCAGCTTCACCTACCTGGTAGCGACGGCAGATAGTATTGGCTTGGCGCGCGACCAGTTCGCCATGAAACCACTGATGATTACAGAAACTGACGAGCTTGTTGCCGTCGCCTCGGAGGAAGCCGCGCTGCGTAAAGCCTTCCCATTTGAACTTGATACTCGCGAAGCCAGCGCGCGAGAAGTGCGTACCTGGCGATTTGATCGCGCCGGCGGAACGCCAGGGCAGGGACAAGCCCCGCCCCTACCCTACTACGAAGCGGCTCATGCAGGGGGTATAGGATAGGGACGGGGCTTATCCCCGCCTGGTATGTTGCCTATCACGGTAGACCCACGAGGGAGCATGTTTGTATGCCTGTAACGCTGGATTGCGCGAAACTTTCCACACGCGAAATCAATGTTTCCATCAAACGGCTGGCTTTAGAGGGAGAAACCGAGATACACCTGCTCAATCCTGAAGCGCGGCATAGCCTGGGCGTGACGGTGTTCGACCCTATCACGATCGTGGTCGAGGGTACCGCCGGGTATTTCTGCGGCGCGATGAATGACGGGGCCACCTTTCATATCCTGGGCAATACCGGCTGGTCCGCCGGCGAATGTATGCTCTCCGGCGAGATCGTGATTGAACGCAATGCCGCCAGCAGCACCGGCGTTTCGATTCGCGGCGGCCCTGTCGTGGTCAAAGGACATGTCGGTGCGCGCACAGGCATCGCCCAGAAGGGCGGCCTGATCGTAGTTGGTGGCAATACTGGCTATATGACAGGCTTCATGATTCAGCGCGACACAATGATTATTTGCGGTGATGCCGCCGAAGGGCTGGGAGATTCGATGTACGCCGGCCTATTTACCTCGGCGGCGAGGCTAGCCAGTTAGGCAACGACGCTGTGTTCAAAGAAATGACCGGGAAAGATGCGCGCTTCCTCAGCGAAACTCTGGAAAAATATGGACTCAGCCACAAGCGCGCAATCTCCGATTTCAAGAAGATCGGTTCGGGGGGCCGCCTGCACAACTTCTCAAAGGCGGATTTTGAATTATGGCGTGTTGCCATGTAGCCAATGGAGCCACAGGACGGGAAAGGGAATAACGCATGGATCAGGATAAACCACTTGTTCGTTATGGGCAACTCTGGTCGCCAGAGGTGATGGAAGATGTGCATGTCAAAGTAGAACTGGGGCGCTATCGCATTCGTGGCTTCAGCACGCTCAAAAAATTCGTCTCGCTCGATGAACTGACCTTCGTCCCCTGCACGCTCAGCCGCATCCCGTTGGAAGGCTATCGCGAGCAATGCACCACCGAAACCTTGCTTGGCACGCGCTTCGCGAAAAAACCCATTGTGCTGAAAACGCCCATCACCATCGCAGGTATGAGCTTCGGCACGCTCTCGCGTAACGCTAAAGTCGCGCTTGGCCGCGCTGCAACCCGCGTTGGCACCTCGACCACCACGGGCGACGGGGGCATGTTGATGGCCGAGCGCGAAGCCTCCGAGCAGCTTATTTATCAGATTTTGCCGAGTCGCTACGGTTTCAACCCGCATCATATGCGCATGGCAAACGCGCTGGAAATCGTTATCGGGCAGGGGGCCAAACCCGGCACGGGCGGCGTGCTGCTGGGCCAGAAGGTTTCTGAAGAGATTGCCGCTATGCGTGAACTGCCCGCCAGCGTCGATCAGCGCAGCCCCGTGCGCCATCCCGACTGGACAGGCCCCGACGATATGGTTGCCAAAGTCGAAGAACTGCGAGAAGCCACCGACTGGGAAATCCCTATTTACGTCAAAATTGGCGCATCGCGTGTGGCCGATGATATAAAACTGGCGGTCAAATCGGGCATTGACGTCATCGTGCTGGATGGAACCGAGGGCGGCACGGCTGCTTCGCCTGATATCTTGATGGATCATACCGGCATCCCAACACTGGCCGCCGTCGTCGAGGCAAAAGCTGCTTTGCGCGAAGTCGGCATGGACGGTGTGGTGCAACTGGTTATTTCCGGCGGCATAAGCGGCGGCGTGGATGCTGCCAAAGCGCTGGCGCTGGGAGCGGATGCCGTTTCTATCGGTACTGGCGCTCTGATTGCTCTCAACTGTAACCGTCCCCTCTACATCGAAGATTACCACGCGCTCGGCACAGAGCCATACGCCTGCCATACCGGGCGCTGTCCCGTGGGCATCACTACGCAGGACCCCGAACTGATGAAACGCCTGGATATCGACGAGGCCGCCGACCGTGTCGCCAACTTCATCAACTCTATGACGATGGAGATACAGATGCTTGCGCGAGCCTGTGGCAAGAGCAACGTGCATGACCTGGAGCCGGAAGACTTGCGCGCCCTGACGCTGGAAGCCTCATTCATCACCGGCATCCCCGTTGTTGGCACGAACATCGTCTTTGGCCGCCCAGACCTCGTTCCGCAGCAGCATGGCCATGAAACGCATTCTAACGCAAAATAGGGTCGTTATGCTTGTGTAATCCACCCACCCTATACTCGCGTATGCATAAGTAGCGAAATGCATGAGTTGCTACATTTGTTATGCATATGGGTTGGCAAGGCTCTTCACACAGGCACAGCCAGGTTAGGCCGCACCTCTTCCCATAGCTCTTTGTATGAATGGCGCGAAATTCCACTCGTGTAAAACGCATTTGTTGCATTATGCCTGTTTTGATAAAAGCGAAGATCGAATATGCCAACTGCAGTGGCGTGTCACGTTTCTGCGAGCAAGTCATCCAGGCCCCTCAAACTCGGAAAAACAAGGAGGTTAAGTATGGCAGACCATTTGGATGCCCCCGGTCTGATGTCTCCAAACATGGACGCGGAGATCGATATCACAGATCACTACGCGTTTCAGAAACCAGGGAATCCCGACAAATCGATTCTCATCCTTAACGTGAATCCCCTGGCTCCAACCCTGGCTAACTCGTTCGAGTCCGGGGCGATCTACGAGATCAAGGTCGACACCGACGCCGACGCTGTAGCAGAAGTTGCCTTTCGTATCACGTTCTCGCCGAATGACAACGGAAACCAGACCGCAACAGTTCGTCGCGTCACCGGTAATGCAGCCGCCGGGGTAGGTACGGAAGGCCATATCATCATCGAAAATGCGCCTGTGAACTTCGACAGTTCGGTAACTATCACGGAGCACGGCCCCTACAAGTTCTACGCCGGATTCCGCAGCGATCCCTTCTTCTTCGACCTGGTAGGGTTCTTACACGGGTTCCATTTTACAGGCAGCGACTTCTTCATTGACAAAAACGTCTTCAGTATGGTGCTGGAGGTACCCAACTGGGCGCTGGGCGATAATCCGAACGTGGGCATCTGGGTTCGTACCCTGAAAGCTACAGGTGATGCGAATGGCGACGCTGACGATTTCTTCCAGAACGATCAGATGGGACGCCCGGCAATCAACACCGTGTTCAATCATGGTAACGACAAGCTCACATTCAACACTACTCAGCCCGCTCAGATGCGAGCGCTCTTCGGGCAAAGCTTTGAGAACACGTTAAAGTCATTCGGCTACGACGATGCGCACGCGGATGCCATTACGAACATCTTACTGCCCGACATCCTGACCTATGACTACTCGAGTTCAGCGGGTTTCCTCAATGGGCGCAAGCTCACCGATGATGTCATCGACATTGAACTGGCGCTCGTTACAAATGGAAAGGTCACGACGGACATGGTCGGTCCGCACACCGACTACCTGGATGAGTTCCCTTATGTGGGCCAACCACACGTATAGGAGATACATGCAATGAAGAAGCTCAACCGACGAAAATTCCTGCAGGTGGCAGGCGCAAGCTCAGCCGTTGCCGCGGGAGTCATGGTACCCTCGACCGGTCTGCTGGAGAGATATGCGGCGAAAGATGGCGCTATGACATTCCGCGCTGTTGCAGGCATGCCTGCTAAGCCGCTGCCCAACTATGCCTCGTATGTAATCGAGGGCCATGTGAATCTCGCCACCAGTTCAGGGGTCATTACGAAAACGGTTTTCGCGGGTTCTCCTGAGACAATGAGCACGATTGCTCTGCCCGGTATGTCTCGTATTGGTCGTATTAGCAGCGTGCAGGACCAGGGAGGATCACTCCTCATTACCGGCGTGGTGGACGACCGTTCCCAGCTAAAGCGTGGAGAAAGCTCGACCTTCACTGTCCTCGTCGATCGCCTCAATGGCGTTGCGCAGGCCGAGTTTTTTGGGAAACTGGTTTCTCTCAACCTTGTTTGATTGGCGTTTACTGCCTGGTCTTGTTATTGAATGAGGGAAGATCAGGATATCACTTGAGTATATCCTGGTCTTTTCTTCAAGAAAGGTACACAGCATGGCTGAAGAAGACTTTACGACCAGCCTGAAACGCGATATAGAGACCTTCTTTCAACAAAAGTATGGTCCGCTCTCTTTCCAGTATAACCATGTAGTTCCCAGGGAGAACAACACCGCGAAGGTCGATTTTACGATCAACGGTGACAAGGACTTCATGCGCCGCTACGTTGGAGCAATAAGCTATACGGATGGTCAGTTATCCCTGCAAAACGTCGTAAGACTCTGGTAGAAATAAAAAGTCATCTAATGAGGCTGCTCGTTAAGCAGCCTCGCGGTCTCTTCCGCCACAATCTGACTTTCCTCGCTTGGCAACACCCATACCTGCGCGCTCGACTGCTCCGACGCTGACCAGCTTGTATTTCAGGGATGTGCTGCCGACGTTGGCGACTAAGATATGGAGCATAGACGTACCTCCCGTGGGAAAATCTTTGTATCAAGCGTCTACAATGTACCCATCTGGAAGCGAGAAATCAAGGTGTATTATATCTATGATGTGTTGACGAGCAACGACAAACTCACTTTCAAGCAAACCGGTGCATGTGCAATCTGTCCACATCACCCTTACCTCAATAGATACCTGGCACGTTGTATTGCTTTGTACGCAGTGGTACTATTGCCCCGACAGTGCATAGCCGAAAGGGCGTTCCCCACATGTATGAAACTGCCGATGTCGTCATCATAGGTGCGGGAGTCAATGGAGCCAGTCTTGCGTTTCACCTGACCGGGGCGGGTGTGCGTAAGGTAATCGTCCTCGAAAAGCAAGTGGCCGCTTCAGGAGCTACGGGGCTTTCGAGTGGCCTGGTGCGCATGCACTACGCCAACGAAGTCGAGGCGCGCCTGGCATTGAGCAGTTTTGCGTATTTCCGCAACTGGTCGGATATCGTCGGCGGCGAGTGTGGCTTTACCGAAACAGGTTTTATTCGCACGGTAGCCCCGAAGAACAACGCAAAGCTGCGCGCCAACGTCGCCATGCTGCAGCGTATCGGCGTCGATACTCGCCTGATTACACGCGCAGAACTGCGCGAGCTCGCCCCGACCATCTGGAGCGAAGACCTGGAACTCGCCGCCTATGAACCTCATTCCGGCTATGCTGATCCCACCGCGACCACACTTTCCCTGTTACATGCTGCCCGCGAGCGTGGCGCGGAACTGCGCCAGCAAGTAGAGGCACAGGGGTTTGTGCTGGACGGCGAGCGCGTAACGGGGGTGAAGACCAGCGAGGGGATAATCGAAGCGGGGACGGTGGTGTGCGCGACGGGCGGCTGGACGATGGCGCTGCTCGAAAAGCTGGGCCTGCGCTTCCCCGTCTGGAACGTGCGCCATCAGGTCGCCATTCTACAGCGGCCGCCCGAAGCGCGGCAGGAGCACATGACCTACATCGACGGTGTGCTCGATATCTACTATCGCCCCGATAGTCCTGGTCTGACGCTGGCGGGTGGAGGCGTGATGGAGCCCGGCATCGACCCCGATCACTTCGAGCCAAACGCCGACGCCAGTTTCGTCGAAGAAGTCGCGGAGAAGGTCTCGATGCGCATGCCTGCGCTGCAAAATGCCACGTATACGCATGGCTGGTCAGGTGTCTTCGCGGTGAGCGCAGACCTGCACCCCCTGCTTGGGTCGGTTCCGGGGTACGAGCGTCTTTACGCGCTTTTTGGCTGCAACGGGACGGGGTTCAAGACAGCGCCCGCCGTTGGTAAGGCGCTGGCGGAACAGATCACCGGCATAAGCACGCCGGATATTTCGATTACAAGCCTGCGCCCCGCTCGTTATTTTGAACAGGCAATGATTTCCGATCCCTATGGCTATTCAGACCGGCCACAGGAACATACAGAACCGCCGCAATAGGATGGAGAAACGAGGATTTGCGCTATGCCCAAACGGTTTGTCATTAACGTTGGAGGCAGCAGGGCCGTCGCGGAACTGCTCGAACAGGACGCCCCCACCCTCTCTCAATGTATGTGGAAAAACCTTCCCGTCGATAGCTTCAGCGTATACGCCAAGTTCGCCGGTCATGAATTGATCGTGATGGTGCCATTCTACGCGGAGCCGGGGAACGAGAAATTGAATGTGCAGCCGGGCGACATCGGCTACTATCCTGGACGGCAAACCATCTGTATTTTCTATGGCGACACGCAGCCTTTCGGGTATGTCAGCGTCTTTGCGCGCATCGTTGAGCGGCTGGATGACCTGCAAGCGACGGGTGATCGCCTGCTGCGCGCGGGCATCCTGCCCGCAAAACTGGAGAGGGTAGAAGTATGACAGAAGCAGATATGCAGGTCATCGTGCAGGAGGTCATGCGCCGCATGTTCGCCGCTGATAGCTCCGCCGAAAGCGCGACATCCAACGGGAATTACGCCGCCGCGCAGCCACAGGCGGACGATGCAACCGTCACCGTCTCCAGCGTCATCACGCGCAGCGATATCGAAACTTTCGTGAAAGGCGGCAAGAAACGCCTGCTCGTCAGGCATGGCGGGCTGGTTACACCTCTTGCGCGCGACCTGGCGGCGGAGCGCGGTATTGCAATCATCTGGGCTGCCGATGGCGCAGGGAATAAAGCGGACGGCACGGCGCAGTCGCAGCACAGCCTGACCAGCGACTCAGGCAAAACCGCCCTCACGTGTTTGCGCTGCAGTTCATGCCTGGAACCGGCCTTTTACGAGCGCGCGCTCGCCGAAATGGAGCGCTCGACGGCGCGCGTGCTTGGCGAATTGCGCGCCTACATCGCCCGCTGCTGGCTGCACGAACCCGCCGACATCGCAACTCTACGCACGGTTTCGCGCCCGCCGATGGGCAATCTTCCCTGTTGTTTCTACGCCAATTTCAACCTGTTCTGGGCGGGTGAAAGCCTCCAGGTATGCAGGCAGCAGGTACTTGACGGGGCACTGGCGGTACAGGTGGTATCTACGATGCTGGCCGGGTTATTGGAACGTCACGCCGCTCTTTTAGAAAAGTGGTCAATGACCGAGACGGTCGCGCTTGAACGCATGCTCGCCCAATATTTCAAAGGCAAAGGCCCGGCTTCAACCGAAGAATTCCTGGCGGTCGTTGAGCACGCCATGATCGCCCTGGATCGCGTGCAGAGCTGGATCGATGGACCGCTCCCCTGGAGCGAACTAGATGCGCGACTGGCGCTGCGTCGCCCGATTTCAGTTATTTAATGGAGGTAACGTCTCATGCCAACAACCCGCGTTAACCCTTCAGCTACGCTTGACGAATTGCTTTCAAAGTGGGAAAGCGATGGCATCAGCAATGTGCTGTTTGAGCTTCCCGATATGCACGGCACGGCTCGCTCTAAAATTGTCCCGTTGAACAAAGTGCGCGGCTTTGCCGAAAAAGGCCTGAACATGTATGGCGGCGCGCTGGCGCTGGACAGCAGTTCATTTGTGATCTCCGGCACCAAATATAATGAAGAGGTGAACTACGCCGACCAGGTGCTCATTCCCGATCTCTCAACAGCGGCTGTTGTCCCCTGGATGAACAAAACGGCGCGCCTGATTTGCGATACCTACTGGGCTGACGGCACGCCGCTGCACGCCGCGCCGCGCCATGTACTGCGCAAGGCCGTAGACGAACTTGACAAACTCGGCTACCAGGCAGTAGTCGGGCTGGAATACGAGTTTTACCTGCTAGATCCAGGCAGCATGAAGCCTATCTTCGACGGCCTGCACATCTTCAATACCATGCGCAATACCGCCGTACCCGTGGTCGAGCGCATAGTCGAACTCATGCCACACATCGGCATCGACATTATTACCGCCAATGCCGAATACGCTCCCGGACAGTTCGAGATCAACTACGGTCCGCATGAAGCCCTGCGCGCCGGCGACCTTGGTTTCACCTTCAAAAACGGCGTTAAGTACATCGCGCACCAGCTTGGCTACCACGCCACTTTTATGACCAAACCGTTTACGGACCAATCCGCCTGCGGCGCGCATACACATGTCAGTCTCGTGTCAAAAGCCAGTGATGAGAACGCCTTCCTGGATACCAACGACAAACATGGTCTGTCGAAAGTGGCGTATTACTTCACCCAGGGTATGTTGAAACATGCCAACGCGGCAATGGCGCTGATGGCTCCCACGCCCAACTGCTACCATCGCTTCGTGCCGCATCACTTCGCGCCATCCAACATAAGCTGGGGCGTCGAAGACCGCTCGGCCATGATTCGCGCCAAGAACAGCCGCGACCAGCGCACGCACCTGGAGAACCGTTTGCCCACCGGTCTGAGCAACTCGTACCTAGCAACGGCTGCCGTGATCGCCGCCGGAACGCTGGGCCTGCGCGAGGAGCAGATGCCACCCGACGCAGCGGAAGGGCTGGCCGAGAGCTACGGCGGCTTCGAGACGTTGCCCTCGACACTGGATGACGCCCTCAACGCTCTGGAACGTGACAAGGAGTTCAGCAGCATCCTGGGCGACGAGTTTGTGCAGATCTTTACGACCATGAAGCGCAGCGAGCTTGCCCGTCTCAAAGCCCACGTGACCGACTGGGAGCGCAACGAATACATGGAGATCTACTAACAAGAACGATGATGATTACACTTACGAACATCAAAACAAGCAGTTGCGTCGGACTGTGTGACGCCTGCGGCATTTGCGCCGCGCGCCGCGACCTGCCGCCAACCAACGACGGTGATATGACGCTGGTGGAGGCACAGGTGCGCCAGGTTGTGACAGGTGTTCTGCGCGAAGTTGAGATGTACGGTGTCAACGGCCTCAAACAGCAGAAGACCATGATTCCTGGAAAGATTCCCAATTACAGGGCGCAAAAATGCTAGTCGTTGTAGAAGTAGACCCGCGCGGGCAATCCCTGGAAAAAGGCACGATGGTTGTCATCGACGCTGTTGGCGCGGGATGTGGCGATATCGTGCTGGTAGCAACCGGCACAGCCAACCTCACGCCGCAGACCACGCAATCTCCCGTCGATGCAACGGCGGTGGCTATCGTCGATACCGTCTTTAGCGACGGGCAGGTGATGTATTCATCGAGCGCATAAACTACAAACACAAAAATAGAGCGCAGATATGACGCTCCATTTTGATTTATGTTGATCGAATACTATGCAACATCGCCACGAATGATGCGGCCCATCCCTTCATACCGTTCAGGCCCGTTCAGGCGCGGCTCCTGAGAGGTAGTAGGAGTAGACCAGCCCTATGATGATCCACGCGATCACAAAGAGCGGCAGGATGTTCAACGGGAATGGTGTGGACGCGAAGCCCAGGCCGGTGAAGTAGGTGCCGATTGCGCCAGGGATGGCAGGCATAGTGAACGAAATCAACGGGATCAGCAAGATCAACGAACTGAGCACCGGAGCTACAATATGGGTGTACCACCTGAAACTCTTTCTGTCGTAACGCGAGGCGAAAACGGGTGAAGAGATGTTGACCATGATGTACACGACCACGAAAGCAATCGTCCCGGTGACCGCCAACCAACCATACGGCAGAATACCATCAACCTGCGAATATCCATTGCCCGCAAAGCCATAATGGGAAGTGCCGCTCGCGTCAATCTTCACCGTAACCAGGGCAAAGAGAAGAGTTATCACTACCGTAAAGAGCGACTGGATAATAATGGCAACGTTAGGACTGTGGTAGCGAGAATGAGTCTTGCCAAAGACATTGCCCAGGATTCCTTCGCGCCCCATCGCGTAGAGGTAACGCACCATACCATTGTGGAAAGCGAGACCACAGGCCAGCGCGCTGGTGCTGATGGCGATAATCATGAGGGCCTGCAGGAAACCGCCTACGTAAATGCTTGCCAGCGGGTAGTATGGCGTGGGATTGCCCGTGAGGTTACCAAACTGGGTCACAGCGTTTTGCGCGCCATATCCGATGGTTGCAGAATAGGCCGTCCAGGTATACAGGAATATCAGGAAAGCCACTACCGCAAAGACCGCGACAGGAACGGCGCGGCGCGGGTTGCGCGCTTCTTCGCCATACACTGCCCCGGCTTCAAAACCGACCCACGACCAGACACCTAGCGCCATCGCCACACCTATACCCAGCAGACCCCAGGAGCGGCTGTAGCCTTACTCGCAGCAATCGAAGTTGGAATAAAATGGCTTGTGCCAGCAGCGAGATTCGCGCCCACAGGCGTAAAGGTATTCGCCAGGTCATGCCCGGATGCGCCGCCGTGAATGGTAATAGCCAGGTCAAGCACTATGAGCACACCAACTTCAAGGATGAGGAACGGGGCCATAGCGAAGACTGACCGCTTCACATCGAAGTAGGAGAGCGAGAAGATGATCACTGCGCCAATCAAAGCCCATGTCACCCAGCCGCCAGGGGTGGTGAAATGCGCGTAGTTGAAGAACGAGCTATTTGTATACGAACCAAATGCGCCGAGCAGGGATGCCTCGAAGAGCGCATAACCGCCCATCATCAACCAACCAGCCTGGAAAGCCGTGCGTTTGCCCAGGCTGTGCCGCACCCAGGTGTAGAAACCGCCTGCTGAGGTCAGGCGCCGCGACAAATACACAATCGAAACACCCAGTAAGAGCAAGCCAATACCAGAAAGCAGGAAGACAAGCGGTGTGGCTGAGCCCGCCTGAGACGGCATTGTAGGCACATTAAACAGCATGGCAGAGATTGGTGCAGAACCGGCCAGGCAGAAATAGAGGACACTGGGAAGGTCGATGGCATTTTTGTGGAGCTTATCGACGTCCGCCGTGTTTATGTCGACATCCCCAGTAGTTGCTCCAGTCCAGATAGGATAAATTCATCCTGTGTCGCCATTTTTCACCTCCGTGAATGAGACCGTTGGAAGATAGATCGCAGCTATTGCGTAAGGTGAATACCGGGCACTCTACCATTACGCACGGGCGAACCCTTAAAATGTACATAATGATAAGGATGAGGCTATGAAGCTTCTCAACAATAACATTCATGGAGATCAATGTCAATATTAGATCATCACGATATTTACCACAGCTTTCCGGTCAAATTGCCCATTAGATTGGGCGGTCACTGGCAGCGCTCATTCCTCCCGGAATGTTTGCCATGTAGCCTCACTGTTGGCGAACATACTTCCAACGACAGCGACTACAAGGCAGGCAAGCGTAATACCACCTACTATATACCACCACTTGTCATTGCCAATCTCAGCGGGTATCAGGCTAAAGACTAGCGCACCAATAATACTGGCCACGCAGGAGATTGTGCCTAAAATGATAGATATCCACAACACCGGCATCGGGAAAATGAGCAGTTTGATGAACGTCAGACGATCCTGGATATAGAACTTCACCAGGTCGACAAACAGGAACGCGGTAGAGATAGCCCAGACCAACGTCGAAGCTGAGATTACTAAATTGTAGACGATGGCGTTGAGCGTCCCCGCATTGGCTGTGCTGGTCAACGACGGCACCAGAATAAAAAGGATGGCCGCAAATATGATAGAGATGATAGTCTGGAAGATCACGGCATTGATCGGGACGCGATGCTTGTTCAAGCGTGCTATTCTCACAGGCAAACGCTGGTCAATACCACCCACCAACAAGAGGCGCGCATAAGCATAGCTGTAGACTGCCGGCGTTACCACAAAATTGCATAAAATGAGGATAGCAACGATATTCCCTGCAGCCGTGCCAAAAGCTCTCTGGACGGTTATCACCAGAGCAAACGGATTGCCGACCAGGTTCGTTCCCGTCACAACCAGCACGCCGAAGCTGACAACGAAATAACCGACAAGCACCAACACAGCGCCCCACAGCAAATGGCGCGTGACCACCCTGGGACCGGTCATCTCCCCACCCATATTGAGCGGGGCTTCTATACCGAGAAAAGCCTGTACAATAAATGCGAAAAGAGCCAGGGTATAGTAACTCGTGGGATTCGGATTCCAGGCGAAGCCCCAGTCTGCGGCAGTGGCAGTTTTAAGGGTTGAATCAACCGGATGGCCGCGCATAAGCCATATAAGTCCGGCCAGCCCTACCATCAAGACTGCCAGGAATGCGATCACGACTACCACTTTAATGACATTAAGGATGGTGGCAGTGCGCTGCACCGCCAGTACGCCGGAAAATGCCAGAATCGCAATCAGAACTAACCCTTGCTGCCAGGGCTGCACAAGCCAGGTCCCATTGCTCAGTCCTTGCAGGTAGCCGACGACAACATCGGCGGCAACAATCATCAATAACACGCAAGGAAACCACGCACAGAAGGAAACGAAGAAACTCATATATCCACCGAAAGCCCTGTGTGTCCAGTTGTAGAGAGAGCCTTCGTGTGGAAACATGTGACCAAGCTGGGCGGTGGCAATCACGCAGGGAATAAAGAAAGTGATGGCGCCTACAATCCAGAAAGAAAACGTCCCGGCGCCCGCTCCAATGGCAGAAGGAACATTGGTAATAAAGAAAATGATCAGCACAAAGGTGCCTGTGAGGCCAAACGAGCCAGCAACCTTTGGCATGGTCTGGACGGTGTACTCTTCAGAAAGTAAAGCATCGGGCCGTCTGGACGTGTTTGGTGACTCGGTAGAGCTCGCAGGTTCCTGTCCCATTCCTGTTACGGGTGACCAAAATTGTTGTTTTGTTGCCATCGCTCTCATTCTCTCCCTGTTACGTTACATCACCGGACGCGATACGTCGCATCACTACATATATATTCCACATCTTCATTGCGTAAATACGATTTCATACCCCGCTGCCAGGTTGCCATGTCAAGTCTACTACAATTGCTTCGCTTTTTTGCTAATAAGTAGAATAGATAGGAGTAAATACCTAATAAAGGCCTCCTGGTATATGCTATAATCAGTCCAAAATGCGCCATGTTGAAGGAGGAGCGGACGATGCCGCGTGATCTGCCTCTTGGGAACGGAAGCCTACTACTGAATTTTGATAAAAGCTATAATTTGCGTGACATTTACTGGCCACATGTCGGCCAGGAACTACACACAGCCGGTGACATTTCGCACACGGGTATCTGGGTCGAGGGCCATTTTGCATGGCTTGACTCCCCCGACTGGCAGCGCGAGCAGATCTATGAAAAGGAAACACTGGTAACGTATGTCACGCTGCAACATACTGCTCTGCAGCTACAACTGGTCATCCGCGACTGCATTGATTTCAATCGCCCTATCTTCTTGCGTCAGTTAGCCATCACCAACCAGGCCGATCACCCGCGCGAAGTGCGCCTCTTCTTCCACTATGACTGGCATATCTGGGACGCGGCAGATGGCAACACTGTCTTTTACGATCCTGCGCTGCACGCTCTAGTCGCTTATAAAAAGCAGGCCTATTTCTTGATGAACGGGCAGACTGGTGAGGGATCGAATACGCAAGTGGGCATCGCAAGCTGGGCAACTGGCAAGAAAGAGTCTGACGGCAGTGAAGGCACATGGCGCGACGCGGAAGACGGCGAATTGGGGCGCAACCCGATTGCGCAGGGGTCAGTCGATGGCACACTGTCCCTGCATATGCCCCATATCCCCGCCGGAGAGCTGGCCGTCGCCTACCACTGGCTGGCTGTTGGGTCTGACCTGCCCGCCGTTACCGAACTGGATAGTATGCTGCGCGAGCGCGGGCCGGAGACCTTTATCGCGCGCACACACAATTACTGGTATCGCTGGGTGAATAAGGACGAACAGGATTTTGGCGACCTATCCGCGCAGCTGGTTGATTTGTATAAGCGCAGCTTGCTGGTGCTGCGCACGCAGATCGATGCAGGTGGAGCAATCATCGCCGCCAATGACGCCGATGTTGAGCACTTCTCCAACGACAGCTACTCGTATATGTGGCCGCGCGACGGGGCGCTGGTGGCCAATGCGCTCAGCCACTCTAGATACTCCGAAATTACGCGCGGGTTTTACGACTTCTGTAACGCCGTGTTGACGCAGGACGGCTATCTATTGCACAAGTACAATCCTGACCGCTCCTGGGGCAGCAGCTGGCAATCCTGGATTGATGGTGACGGCAACCCGCAGCTTCCTATCCAGGAAGACGAAACCGCGCTGGTGATCTACAGTCTGTGGCAGCACTATTTCCGCTTCACCGATATCGAATTTGTGGCGCCGCATTTCCGCACGCTAATTACGCCCGCCGCC
>DATGGW010000330.1:0-9476 GCA_035308345.1 Ktedonobacteraceae bacterium
GTACAAGAGCGAAGACGCCTGCCGCAGCCAGGGCGCGAGCGTCCTCCAGCAGTTCGCGCGCCGCTTCAAAGCGCTTGCCCTGCACGCGGTAGCCGCCCATGGCATGGATGGATTGCGGGGTCAGGCCGAGATGCCCCATGACGGGGATTTCGGCGGATAGGATGGCTTCGATGGCAGGCACACGTTTACGCCCGCCCTCTAATTTGATGCAATCAGCGCCGCCTTCGCGAATTAAGCGCCCGGCATTGCGCACGGCCTCTTCCAGCGAGATATGGTAACTGAGCCAGGGCATATCGCCGACGATCAAGGCGGCGGGTTTTGCGCGCGCGACTGCAGCCGTGTGATGCACCATGATATCGATGGTGGCGGGCAGCGTGTCTTCGTAACCCAGCACCACGTGCGCTAAAGTATCACCGACCAGGATGATTTCTGCTCCCGCGCGATCAGCGATGCGCGCCGTCGGAGCGTCGTAGGCTGTTATCATCTTCAGCTTTGCGCCACCTTTTCTCTCACGGATGGCCGGTACAGTCACTTTCTCCTGCGTCATTGTCAGGGTCCTTTCTTTTATTCAGGAATTCCAGGGCGACCGCGCTTTTCCAGATTGCCACGCTGCCAGGGCGACCGCAAGGGTCGCCCGTACTCTGTACGAGGCACGCTGACATTTTTATGCTGATACAATAATGCCTGTATCCCAGGCGCCATCCTCGCGTAACAGGAAGTTATCGATCAGGCGCGCCGGGCCTACGTTTGCAGCGATCAGCAGCAGCGCGGGAGCTTGCAGGGTCTCCCGCGCCAGGAAACTATGGGGATCGCGAATCTCCGCGTAGTCCAGGCGCGCGCGAGGTTCTGCCTGCACCGTTGCGATCATAGCATAGACTGCCAGGGATGCTTGCTCGCCGGGGTGCGCCTCAAAGGATGCGCGGCCCGCCTGCAGGGCGTTATATAAAACTCTGGCGGCAACGCGGTCATCCCCCAGGAGATAGGCATTGCGGCTGCTCATTGCCAGCCCATCGGCTTCGCGCACGGTTGGGAGAATGCGCAGTTGCAGCGGAAGATTGAAGTCGGTCACCATGCGCGAGATGACTGCGGCCTGCTGCACATCTTTCTGCCCAAAATAGGCGCGCTGCGGTCTGATGATCTCGAAAAGCTTGTGTACCACCGTAGCGACGCCGCGAAAGTGGCCGGGGCGGCTGACGCCCTCCGATTGCTCCGCGAGCGGCCCCGTTGGGTCAACATAGGTTACGAAACCGGACGGGTAAATCTCCTCTGAGGCGGGCAGAAAAACGATATCCACACCTGTTTCTTCGAGTACGCGCAGGTCACGTGGCACATCGCGTGGGTAGGTACTCAGGTCTTCGTGCGGACCAAATTGGGTAGGGTTGATGTAGATGCTCGCAACCAGCACATCGTTCTCGCGACGGGCCTGGCGCACAAGCGAAAGATGGCCCGCGTGCAGGTATCCCATGGTTGGCACGAAGCCAACCGTGTGAGAAACCGACCATGCCTGGCGTGCGTCAATCATCTCTTGAACGGTGGCGATTACTCGCATACGGTATTGACTCCCTAGTTAACTCCCCTACCCATCTCCAGGGCGGGGACAAGCCCCGCCCGTACCCTCTACGGCTTCGCCAGCCTTCGTAGCAGGGTACGGGCGACCCTGGCATCCAGCCCTTGGTCCCCGCCCAAACGTGTCATTCACCAACAGAGTCTACAATGACCAGGACGGGGAGTACGGGGCGTTCATTGTCAAAGTATATCATTGCTATTTATATGTCTGCAATTCGTTAATCACTGCGCCTTTGGCAGTATTTGGAGGCCGCCCGCGCTGCCGATGATGGCGCGTTCGGCCATATTCAAAAAGAGTCCTGTTTCCACGACGCCCACAATGGCGTGGATGTTCGTGTCCAGGGTTTCCGGGTCGGCTATGTGGTTTGCAAAGAAGCAATCGAGAATGATATTGCCATTGTCGGTGCGAAATATCTGGCCGTCGCGCTGCCGCAGCCGCACTTCTGCGCCCAACGCTTCCAGCCGTCTGCGCACGGGCGTCATGGCAAATGGGATTGTTTCGACGGGCACGGGGGCTGCGTACCCCAGCTGGGGGACAAGTTTGGTTGTATCGGCGATGATGATGAAGCGGTGTGAGGAGGTAGCCACAATTTTCTCGCGCAGTAGAGCGCCGCCGCCACCTTTTATGAGGCGCAGCCGGCTATCGATCTCGTCGGCTCCATCGATGGCAAGGTCAAGCTGTGGGTGCGCGTCCAGGTTGGTAAGCGGGATGCCGAGGCTGCTGGCAAGCTGCGCGGTTGCCTGCGAGGTGGGAACGGCTCCCATGATGGTCAACCCTTCGCTCAAGCGCTGCGCGAGAGCCTGTATCATGCAGGCGGAAGTTGTACCGCTGCCAATACCGATAACCATACCATTTTCGATATATTTAACGGCTTCCGCGCCGGCCATCTGCTTCGCGGTTATGCTATCAGATTTATGCTGCATGCTTTGTCTCCTTCATTATAAGGCACTGTGTGTATTATCGCATGTTGTGGCAGGGCGACCGCAAGGGTCTCCCCTCATCCACCCAACCGCCCCCGCCCTTACAATGAGGGATGAGAGAGCTCCGAGGGCGACCGCAAGGGTCCCCACCCCACACAGCCCAACCCCCGCCCCTACCATGATGACGAAAAGAGCCCAGCGTGGCACCGTTCATTGTAGGGGCGGGAGCGGTGTGGATGTGGGGTGGAGACCCTTGCGGTCGCCCTGGCAATCATTCACAAACTCTGCCAACGGGCGATTCTCTACTTGTCATTACGGCATTCTCATGCTACACTCTGCTGGTACAGAGAAAATAAATCCCGCTATCTTATTTCCGGTGGTAGAAACAATGTCTCAACAATGGCGCATTCTTGTAGTTGAAGGTGACGAGTATCTGAAGCAGAATATCGTTAACTCGCTCCTGAAAGATGGATATAGCGTGCAGGGTGTGATGACGGGCGCAGAGGCAATTCGCAAGCTGTGGGAGGATGAGCAGAACCTGGTGATTGGGGAGTTGCAATTGCCGGATGCCGATGGGTTTGATTTATTGCAATGGATTCGCACCTATCGCCCTCAAACACGTATGATTATGCTGGCAGCAGCAGGCATTGCGGGCGCGCGCACACGCGCGTTAGAGAATGGAGCGGTTGGCTACCTGGAAAAGCCTGTTGATCTGCGTCTGCTCAAAGTTGAAGTGCGCCGCCTGCTCCAGCAAACAGGCTTTACCGCCAGTCTTGCCTCGTTCGATTTGCTGGATGTTATCCAGATCATCAATATGAGCCGCAAGAGCATTGCACTGGTGGTGCATACCGGACTCGAAGAGCAAGGCATGCTGGGCTTCAAGTCGGGAGAGTTGATCTGGGCTGAATATGGTACGCTGCGCGGCGAAGAAGCATTTTTCGCGCTGGCCGCGCATAAGAACGGCATGGTGACGCAGCAGACCTGGGACGACCGCGCTGCGCCCAATGTAACCCAGCCACTATCACGCCTGATTATGCAGGCGCTCCAATATCGTTCCAAGTATGCAGCCGTACAGCAGTTGAGTGGTGAATATGAAGCGGTGAACGCCCGCCCGGCTGCGCCTGCTGAAAGCGGCCTATCGCCCGTGGATTTGCTGCTGACAGAAGCGACCGATGATCGCCCGTTCACCTTTGTTGACGGGCCACCAGCCGCGGTGGAAGCATCAAAGCCCGCGCAACCCGTGAGCGCGGAAGCCGGGGAATGGTGGCAGGACTCGGCCAGGATGCCTGGCGTGGAGAGATCGGGCAAAATTCACGCCGTGACCGGTAATGGTAATAGCAATGACGATAGCGCGCCCGCATCTAAATCCGCTCCAAATATTCACAGACCTGCCGCGCCCGTAAATGGCGCCAGTATCACCCCATCCATTGTGCATAAGACGCCCGCGGGCCAGCGCTCTGACCTGCCATCCTGGTTAATGGATCAACCGACCCAGTTTGAGATACAGGCGCTACGCCCATCATCGCTGACCGGCTCAGGCCGGGTTGTTGCAGCCCCGAAAGACAAACCATCGCCCGCGGAATGGCAACCCGACAAGCCCGCGCAACCGGCGCAACCTACGGCTCCGGCGATGAACTCGCTGGATACGCCGACCAATAGGAAAACACCACATCCACCCACCGTCGTAATTCCGAAGCGCAGTTCGGCGGAATGGCAGAAGCCGCGCAGCGCGGACGTGTACACACCGCCAGTAACAGGCGCTCCCATAAATTTGCTGCAGAGCCTGGTAACGCCCAGGCAAACTGAAGACGTGGTGCGTCCCCTGACTGCCACGGGCCAGCAAAGCGCGGCCAAACGCAATTATGCGGCGCTTGTCTCAGCTCTGCAAACATTGGGATACACGCTGCCAGGCTTTATTGCAACAGCCATCGTGGGCATGGATGGGCAACCAATTGCACAGGTAGCCGTTGAAGAACTGGATATTTCGGCGCTGAGCGGCGATTTCAGCGCTATACTAAAGAGCGCGCTGCACGTTTTGCAACAGGGAAGTTGGGGTCAACAGGAGGATACTATCATTACCAGCACGACGCATCATATTTTGCTGCGCGTGCTGGATAGTGAGAGGGAAGTATTGCAGGTATTGATAACGACACGCGAATCTGATCCCGTTGAAAGTCTTGAGGTGATGGCAACCGTCGAGAGCGCTATCGTAGTAGCCTTGTAGAATGCACAACGAGGGTAGTGGGACAATTAACCATGAGCGAAGAGAAAAACTCATCTACAGAAGAAGAGAAAAACAATCATCGTTTCTCTTTCATTGTTGGGATAGTGATTGGCCTGGCGATTATCGTAGCCTTCACGCTACTTTTCCATTAGTCGCCTGAGCTCCTCAATGTCAAGCTGGCTGCCAGAAGATGATTCCTGGCCTACTTCGGGAGCTTCTTTTTTCGCGCTGGCGCGCTTCTTTGCAGGTTCGCTGCTTTGTGGCCTGGGATGAAGCAAGGGCGAAAGATCTGGATTGCCTTCATGAAGCAGCGGCGGCTCCTTCGCGCCGCGCTTTTTAGCCCTGAGTTCGTCAAGCTGTAGATCGATCACCTGATCCTCGGAAAGCTGGTCAAGCTGGAAATCCAGGTCGCGTTTGTGCAAATCAGCCATGGCCCTGGCGCGTGCCTCGGCCTCCATCACTGCATCCTGCGCGCGGCTGGCCTTTTCTTTATCAACCGTGCCGCCAGTTTTGCTGAGCGCGTCATAGACCCGTTGTTGCAGGAGTGCACTGCGTTTGCGCGTGACAAGCAATTCAATGGTCGTCTCGACTTCGGCAATCTTGGATTCGAGCTGGCGCAATACGCTCCTCATGGTTGTAATCAGTTGATCCTGTTCTTGCTGCTGTTGCAGGTAGCGCCGGGCGAGTTTCTGAAGATCGTTGTAACGTGAAAGCGCATCGCGCGCGGCGGATTCATTGTTGTGCTGGACGGAAAGCTCGGCCTTCTTATACCACGTGTCGGCCTCGGCCTGTTTCTCCATAGCGCGGGCTTGCAACTTGCGGCTCTCGGAGATGGCGGTGGCGACCTGTGTCTTGACCTGCACGAGTTGATTGCGCATATCAAGCTGAAGCTGGCGCAGCGTCTTCTCAGGGTCGTCAGATTTTTCGACGACGGCATTGAGATTTGCCCGCAGCAAGGTGAGCACACGTTCCAACAAGTTCATGAATCAACTTCCCCCTTGAAATGTGATGAACCGCCCAATAAATATATCCATAAATGCGTGTGGAGACCCACCAGGGCGACCGCAAGGGTCTCCTCCCCTCATCCGCTCCACCCCCGCCCCTACAATGACTGCGGTTGCTACTCGTAAGGGACGAGGGCGACCGCCAGGGTCTCCTCCCCTCATCCGCTATCGTGATATCCATACATACGCCCTACTCTATAGACGAGGGCGACCGCCAGGGTCTCCTCCCCCCATCCGCTCCACCCCCGCCCTTACAATGACTGCGGTTGCCCTTCGTCCCAACCCTCCATTATTTCCCCGGTCTTACGGGGGAAAGTTCGTTTATTTGTCGCTGGTGGTTGTGGTTGTAGTGGCATCCACTGTCGCGCTGGCGCCATTCACGCCGGAATTGTTAGCGCCGTTCTTGCTCTCGTCGGTAGAAGACAGCACGGGAACGCGGCTCATGAGATCGCCGATGCGCGTGCCACTCAGCAGTTCGAAGAGCGCGGGTACCTGGGCAACCATGTTCATGATGTCGCCGGTGATGCGGCTGGCGCCTATGCCATCGCTGCCGCTGCCGTTGCCGGTGGAGACAATCGTCACCTTGTCTATCTTACTCAACGGCTCCGCGATAGCGCGCACAATCTCTGGCATGCCTGTTAAGAGCTTGTCGAGGACAGCCGCCTGGTTGTATTCGTGGAAAGCAGCGGCTTTGACCTTCATGGCTTCGGCTTCAGCTTCACCCTTGGCGCGGATAATTTCGGCCTCCGCCAGGCCTTTGGCGCGAATGACTTCGGCTTCTGACAGGCCGCGCGCGCGATTGGCTTCGGCTTCACCGATACCACGCGCTTTGGCGGCGTCCGCCTGGCCCTGCGCTTCGAGAATCAGGCGCTGGCGTTCGGCTCCTGCGACGGTCTCAACGCGCCTGCGATCAGCTTCCGCCGCTTTCTGGACGGTGGCTTGCAGTTCCAGTTCGCGGCGCTGGATTTCGGCCTGCTGCACTTTGATCTGCGCCTGCTTTTCTACCTCGGTCACTTTAACAGCTTCGGTAACGACCTGCTGCTGCATCAAATTGGCCTGGATGTCATAGGTCTTGTCAGCGGTGGCCTGCTGCTTTTTCACTTCGGCGTCGAAGGCGGCTTTTTTCAGCGCCAGGTTACGCTGTGACTCGGCCTGCAAGGCCAGCGACTCGGTCTCGGCTTTCACGCGCTCCTGGTCGGCGGCTGATTTGGAGACGGCTGCTTCGCGAGAGGCGTTGGCCTGCTGGATTTGCGTATCGCGCTGTGCCAGGGCTGAAGCGATATCGGCTGCCTTGCGAATCTGCACGATCTGCGGGCGGCCCATGTTCGAGATGTAATCGTTCTTGTCGCGCACATCTTTGATGGTGAAGGAGATGACTTCAAGGCCCATCTTTTCCATGTCGGGAGTGACGGTCTTGAGCATCTTCGAGCCAACGTTCTCAGGGTCCTTCACCAGTTCCTCGACCGTCAACTGACCAACGATGCCGCGCAAGTGGCCTTCCATGACCAGGCGGATGAGGCTTTCGCGCTCCTGCTGGCTTTTGCTCAGGAATTGCTCGGCAGCGGTTTTGACGCTCTCTTCGTCGGAGCGCACTTTGATCTGTGTCACGGCTTCAACGTTTACGGCGACACCCTGCGTCGTGTAGAGGTCCTGCGATGGGGCTACGTCGAAGGACATCAACTCCAGCGAGAACTCCTGTGCGCGCTGGTACAGGGGGATAACAAAATGCGAGCCGCCGGTGATGACTCTGGTGCCGCCGGCGCCATATACGATAAGGGCCTGGTTAGGTCCGACTTTGCGAAGCAGGCGTCCAATCGTCTGAATGATGATAACCACCACCACGACGATAGCAACAACGCCGATGCCGATGAGAATAAGTGAACTCATACACTGTTACTCCTTTTGCGAGTCTTTGCGCATAACCAATTCTTGTGAGTCTATTTTACTGGATTCGTCGAGCAAGGTACGTAATTTGTCTAATCCATCGGAAGCCATGATTCCCGAGCCCGATGCCGCGGAATACGTTCCCTCCTCACTGATAAAGTGTTCCCAGGTATCGACCTCCGCTATGCCGTTCTGGTAGTTGACCACGACCACCTCCTGGTCACGTTCAAGGCGGCGTCCATCGACGCTGCGCGCGGTGATGCTTTTGCGCATGCCACCGGGAGAGACGTAGATGACTTCTCCCAGGCCACCCTCCTGGATCGTCATACTGACCTTGCCCAGCAGCCCCGTGCGATCGGAGACATCCTGCACAGTAGAAGCTTCGCTGTTGCCGAAGAGGCGTGTAATCATGAGCAGCAGCAGCAGAGCGATAACCACGCCGCTCAAGCCCGCGAGCAGCAGGACCCACAGCGTAGTCCCCAGGCCGATAACGTTATGAAACAGGTAGCCGAAAAAGCCGAACCCCATCAAGAAGAACATAACTGAGGTGGGGTTCAGGAAGGATGCCCAGGATTGGCTGTGACCGTTCGTATGCGCCTGACCGGCATTTTGAGCATGCACTGTTGCTGCTCCATGTGCGGGAGCGTGTACTGTATGCGTTGTATGCGCCATCACATGCACAGCGCTGTGCTGGCCGATATGAATGGCGGCATCGTGTCCGGTGACATGGGCAGAGCCATGTCCGAGATTCCCCATCAGGGCGGTCACAATGAAGTACACCAACCCGACCAGGAAGCATGCAATAAAGACAAGTGAGAGAGGATCAATCATAACAACGTTCCCTCCTCCGTTCGCGGAAACAGACCTACAGGTATGCGGGTGCGGGCAATAGCCTCTGCCGATATATATAGACGCAAAGTCAACCTCTATTTACAATATCAGGTTTTAGCTGGGCCGCGCCATTCTGTTCTGCATGACGCGGCTTGATAAGTGAATTTACATCCTCTTCGGGTAAATCCAACAACTCGTTGAAGAGCATGATATAGTGACGTGGGTTTTCTACGCTGGCAAGCCGTTCTAAAAATTTCTGGAGCAGTGGCTCCGAGCGCCATTCTTCGGCGCTGGCCTCCAGCCAGGTAAGCAGGCGATCACCAACGGTTTCATATTCACTTAAAAGATCGGTGCTATAGTCAGCGAGGTCGCTTACCAGGTAGCCTGGCTGCACCTTGAAGAAGCGCGCAAGCAAGTCCCGGCTGGTGGCAGTCAGGTGAACTCGTTTGCCGTTCTCTAACTGCGACAGGTAGGCCTGGCTGATGGTTTCGTCCATCTCCTCCTGCATGGCACGCACGACTTCCATCTGTGTCATGGCGCGGCCCAACCCGCGTATATCGCCTTCGACTTCACGCAAGTGTTTTATTTTTTCTGAGAGATTCATCGTTTCCTCACATAACTATCTGTTATAGGGAGTATAGCATTCCGCTATGGAATTGTCAAGAGGAGATGAAAAGCAAAAAACGTTCTTCCAGTTAAGGTTGCAAGTGAGAGGTATCCTGATCAGACGATTAGAGAAGCGTTGGTGAAGAGGGGGTATGTGACAGGTCAAGATATAAAAGAGCCTGCGGTAAAGACGCTGAACACCTCCCTGGCGACGATGGCGGTAGAAATGTTCCTGTTCTGGTTTATGAAAACAACGGATATATGAGCTGTTTCCTCTGTAACTTCTGATAGTGAGCATGGCGACCGCAAGGGATCGCCACTACTATACTACGATGCCCGTCAATCCCGCCGTGTATAGTAGTGGCGATCCCTTGCGGTCGCCATGCCGGGAATTTTAAATCGCCCTGGGTTAGGGCAGTGTTTTCATTGAAAGTGAGTCA
>DATGGW010000331.1:0-7868 GCA_035308345.1 Ktedonobacteraceae bacterium
AGAATTTATCGCATCTTGAAGAAATTCATGCAGACGGGAATCAGCTGGCGGCTTTGCCTGAGAATATCGGCCAGTTGACGAATCTCAAAACCTTGAATGCCTACAACAATCGGCTGATTTCTCTTCCTGCGAGCCTCGCTCAATTGACTGGCCTCGAGGAATTGAGCCTGGGGGGCAATCAACTCACGTCTTTGCCAGAGTGGTTCTGGCACCTGACAAACCTGCGCGTGTTAAATATAGCGGAAAACCACCTGTCTTCTCTCTCCGCAAATATCGGAAATCTTACTCATCTCCATACGCTGGATATAGCCCACAATGAGTTGACTGCCCTGCCTGATGCGCTCGGCAATCTGAAAAACCTGACTTATTTTCTTTACCTCAGCAATAATAAATTGACTGCTCTGCCTGATGCGCTCGGCAATCTCAACAAACTCAGGTATCTCAATGCTACTGACAACCAGTTGAGCGCTCTGCCTGAGACGTTTGGCAATCTGACTAGCCTCATAGAATTGAGACTCTATAATAATCGCCTGACTGCTCTTCCCGAATCGCTGGGCAACTTGAGCAATCTGAAAGAATTATATATGAAGAATAATTGGTTGGTTTCACTTCCCTCGTCATCTGGCGACTGACCAGCCTCAGAAAGATCAGTTTGTCCGATAACCGGTTGGAAGTTCTACCGGAGTCGCTGGGCAACCTGACCCGCCTGACCGACCTCGATTTGAGGAATAACCGCCTGACTGCTCTCCCCAAGTCGCTGGGCAACCTGACTCATTTGGCCGACCTGGACCTTAGAAACAACAGATTTGTCTCTCTCCCTGATAGTATGGCAAGCCTTACAAATCTTGAAAAATTAGATTTGCGATGGAACAAGTTATCTGTCGTACCCGACTGGCTTCAACAGCTTGAACAGCGCGGCTGTACGGTTTACATGTAGACTGCTTAAAGCCCATGCTTCTTACACTGTTCCTAACCGCCACGAGTTTTGGTAGGAGCGCTGGCCTTCATTGATCACACGGCTGTTACAATGAATTATAGCGAACTGCGCTTGACGCAATCTTGTTGATATGCTATTCTGGCCGCACATCAGTACCGGGCTGCTAGCTCAATGGCAGAGCAGGCGCCTCTTAAGCGCAAGGTTCAGGGTTCGACTCCCTGGCAGCCCACCTCTTCCTGATCACCTTCCACCACAAAGTACTCCTTTCACATCTTCCAGGTGATGAGCTTGCTTTTCTCTGACATATAGACTAATATATAAACAGACCTTTATATAAAGATGTGTTTATGTGAAAGACGATAGATAAGCAGCCATGAATGATTGGCGCGAACTCAAGACCACTTTGAAGGCCCTGGCTGGCATTGCTCGCCTCACCATTGTCTATCACCTGGTTCATCAAAAAGAAATCACCGTTACCGACTTGACCGGCTTACTGGGCATCAGTCAGCCGCTGGTCTCGTGGCACCTGCGCAAGTTGCGCCGCGCCGGTGTTATCCAGACGCGTCGTGTTGGGCGGCAGGTTTACTGTTCCCTGGTAACACATCGCATCCAATTATGCATACAGAGCCTGGAGAGCCTCATTGATCCCGCCTTCTCACAAGATTTTTTACCAACCGGTGAGGCATTGATAGAGGCAGATCTGGGACGCGACGTGTAGAGACGCGATTTATCGCGTCCACTACGGTTGGACTTGTGGGAGCCGATATTCAAAGGTAGGAACGCCCCATGTGGATGTCCAGTCCACTAGAAAGATGTTATTGGTGATTAGGAATAAAGAGCACAACGCAACGACGGGGACTGCCATGTTGAAAAAGCGCCGTCAGATGACATTGCACCAGGCGTGTTTACACGGCAAGCCGGGGCGGGCTGATTTGCATATGCATAGCGCTTACAGTGACGGTATTGGTACTATCGAGCAAATTCTGCACCATACCCAGTACAATACAAACCTGGCGGTAATCGCGCTGACTGATCACGACGTAATCGAAGGGGCGCTGCGCGCGCGCGATCTCTGGGCTAAGGGCCAGTATCGCTTCGATTTTGTTGTAGGCGAGGAGATCAGCACCGGGGATGGTCATCTCCTGGCGCTCTTCATCGAGAAACGCATTCAACCCGGCTTGAGTATGGAGCGCAGCATCGACCTTGTGCATGAGCAGGGCGGCCTGGCTATCGTCGCTCATCCACTGAATCGCATTTTCCGCCATAGTTGCCAACGCGAAGTGCTTGATCGCATCTATGCAAACCATGATCTCTGGCTTGACGGCATCGAGACGTGGAATGCCAGCTTCTGCGGCATCCATGCAAATCGCGTCGCCATGAGCGCCAATCGCCAGGTCTACGGCTGGCCCGAACTGGGCAACAGCGATGCCCATACGCTGAGCGCCATTGGCAGCGGCTGTACCTGGTTCGAGGGAAGTACCGCTCAGGAAGTGCGCCTCGCTATTGAAGTAGGCCTGAGCGCCCCAGGTGGCAGGCTATGGCATGTCAATGACTACCTGCGCTTGGCCGGACATCATATTCACAAGCGTCACCCACTGCGCCGCGTAAGCGTCGCCTGATTCGTATATAGGGGCGACCCTTGCGGTAGCCCTGGAAACTCGTATAGGGTACGGGCGCGGGCTTGTCCCCGCCCTGGTCGCAGACATTTGTCGCCCGAAACTAGACAAGTATGATACAATAGGCTTATGTTTAGCAGACGCATCCAACAACGAGCTCGACAGCTTCTAACGTTGATAATGCGACCGCTGGCTCAACTCGGTATCACGCCGAATACCCTTACCTTCGTGGGGCTGCTGCTCAGTATGGCAACAGCCGGAGTAATTGCTCAGGGGTATTTACTGGTTGGCGGCTTGCTGGTGTTGTTTGCTGGAATCTTTGATATGTTCGATGGAGCGTTGGCACGCGCTCAGAATGCTGCCACGACGTTTGGCGCGTTTCTGGACTCGACCCTCGACCGCTATTCAGAAAGTATTATTCTGTTCGGGTTGCTCTGGTACGCTTTGCAAGCGCCGGGGAAGCTACATGAGAGCCTCTGGCCTTTTCATAACGAGCAATCCTGGCTGATTAGCTTGATATACATAGCTGTAGCCGGTTCGTTGATGGTGAGTTACACAAAAGCGCGCGCCGAGGGGTTGGGGTTAGAGTGCAAAACCGGGCTGCTGGTGCGCCCAGAACGTGTCGTTATACTGGCTATCGGACTCATCACCGGTATTCTTATCTGGGCAGTGTTACTGCTGGCAATTTTTTCGAACGTCACTGCCGTAGAGCGCATCGTGCATATCTGGCGAGCCACTATGCATTCCAGGCATTCTGTGGCTATGGCTGCTGTAGTCCAGAGCTCTCAGAGCCAGCCAGGCGAATTTTCCGCCGATGGACATACCGGCGCTAAAGAGAACAGTATCCCGGAAGGTACAGAACCTTCCATCCAACCTGTACACACCAGTGTTCCGCCGTTCAACAGGAGTGTACAGCAAGAGTAAGGAAAACGGCGTAGACAATTAGACAAGGCCGGACCGGGTCGTAGATGCAGTGTAAGAAAAGCCTGTCCGAGAATACTGTGGGGGCCGCATGCAATGTTCATTGCATGTGCCCACCTACTCGCTAACAACGCGGATCGAGAATACACGCGCAGCGCCGGGGTTGTAGGGATGCGATAAACCGCGTCCATGCGCCCGCGCAATTATAGAGGGGCCGCATTTATCGCACTCTCTAGCGTTTTCTCGAACACCCGTTGTGTGTAGGGACACGATTTATCGCGTCCGCATTGGCGGTGTATGGCGTTTAGATTAAAATTCGCCTCGTCCGTCTCTGCCTGACACTCGCGTACATACTCTGCATGTCGCGTTTCAATGCGAACATTGGCAGCGTTTATTCTCAAGGGCTTTATGCCTGCTCTCCGGTCCACGCTTTCTGAGACTGGAGATCTTAGTGACAACACAACCAACACAACCGGAGAATAACGACACTCAAGTGACTGTCGTAGAGGAATCGTCTGCTTCCCATTCTCCCACAAATGACGCTGCAGAAGACGCCGCGTCGGTGCAACCCTTTACCTCTTTTATCGAGGAATTTCGCCAGCGAGAGGAACGTCTGGGCGCTGTTACCGGCACAATACCCTCTCCTATGCCGGACGTGATAAATCGCGTCTCTACAACAGACAATAACAGCAGCCATGCAGAGCCGCTAGAGCAACCGCCGGCTTCAACAACGCAAGATGAGTTTCAAGCAGAGAGCGCCGCAGCTTCAACCACGTCGGAGGAACGTCCCGTTTCGCCCTTGCTGCGACCGCCGAACCGTATACGCATGCCCCGGCATGGAGGCGGACGACAGCGCGAGACCTTTGTCAACCAGGCGACAGCGCCCGCAGCGCCGGCGGCTCCTACAACTCCGGAAGAGCCTGCTGCTCAAGTCAATCCAACCCCGACCGAGCAGGCGAACGCCATAAATCGCGCTCCTACAGAAGGAGACAAAGAAGAGCAGGCCGAATCGCCGCGCCCGGCGCGCCGCTATCGTTTTGATCGGCCAGCTCCGGCGACCACCATAATCTCGTCGAAATCGGCATCGCCTGGCGAGCCAGCAGAAACGCCACCTGCGCCCGCGTCGTCACCTGAAAGTGAAGTCACGACGACGGTTCCTGCCCGCGCGCAGCAAGATCGCCGCCGTCATGGACAGGAGAACCGACAGCGCGCGAAAGGGCAGCCTGCTGTCGCTTCCACTCCTATTGTCGCCGTCACGCCGGTAGCGGAAGAGCCAGCTCCGGTCAAGCAAACGGAAACTTCCACTGCATCTGAGATTCCGGTAGAAGATTTGCCGCCGCTGGAGTACGCCGATTTGCAGGCCGCAACTTCTCGCCGCCGCCGCCGCCGTCGTCCGAATGGCAATAGCACTAACGGGAATGGAACTACTGCGGCCAGGTCATCAACACAACCAGCCGCCGCTGTCGCCGCGCCATCACCAACCGCGCCTGTTTCTCCAGTTGGGGCCGCCCCAGCTGTCACCTCAACTCGTAATGTGGCAACTCCGACCAGCCCTGTGACGCCTGTCACGACCGTAGCTCCCTATACAATCCAGTCGGGCGAGACGGTCAGCCAGATGAACCAGGGCAAGAACGTGACAGGTCCATTCATGGGACCAGAGCCGTCGCCCGCGCGCGGCAGCGTTCTTCCTATACAATCTCGAACTGTGCGCCCCATGCGCGCTATCAACGAGGCGCAGCGCATCTCGACATCGGCAACATCGGCTGTTCGCAGCGGAGATGGCATCATCTCGACGGGCGGCATCAATCATCTTGCCAATGTGATTTCACAGGCCATGCAACTTCAGAGCGACCGCATGGTGGCTGAATTGCGGCGAGCAAATCAGACTCCCGCCAACATCTCTGTCTCGCTGCCGCCATTTCCATCGACGGAGCGCGTCGGCGTCTTTGTCGATGTCGCCAACTTGCTCTACTCGGCGCGCACCCTGCGCACAGCCATCGATTTTGGCAAATTGCTCGACTTCTTGCGCGGCAATCGCCGTCTTGTGCGGGCGCATGCCTACTGTCCCACCAGCCCGCAGCCCGGCGATGACCAGATGTTCTTGCAGGCAGTCAAGGGCCTGGGCTATCGCATAACGACCAAGAACTATAAAACCTTCGCCAGCGGCGCGAAGAAAGCCGACATGGACCTCGATCTCTGTATGGATGTCGTGCGACTGGTCGATGGCAAGTCTGTTGACTGCATTGTGCTGGTCAGCGGTGACAGCGATTTCATGCCCATGCTCGACTACTGCTCCGATCACGGCGTGCGCGTCGAAGTCGCCGCCTTCGACGAATCGATGTCCGCGACGCTGCGCCAGAGTTGCGACCTCTTCATCAACCTCTCGATGCTCGACGAAATTAAAGTACCGTAGAGACGTGCGGGCGCGCGCAAGCGCGCCCCATTTTCTCTGTTTTCCCGCGAGAAACATCCGCATCACCTACTCTATGCAGCACATTGTTACTCTTTTGCATCCCCCGGCGTGTTTCTTTTATCAGGGCTGTAAGCGTGGTTTTTTCATCCTTCAAACCAGAGAACTAAGTAAGCATCTTCTCTAAATTGGTATGAAAGGACACCTATGAAGCAGAAGAAGATATATGCAAAAGAATTGGGCATTGATCTTTCATCAAAACAAGAAACCGAGTATTTCAAATGGTTTCTGGCGTGTCTTTTATTTGGGAAACCCATCCAGCAGGAAGTAGCAAAGAAGACTTATTTTGAATTTGTCAGGGAAGGTTTCATCACACCAGAAGCAATTCTCCAGGCCGGATGGGATAAGCTCGTTGAAGTGTTAGACAGAGGGCATTATGTCCGTTATGATTTCTCAACAGCCACGAAATTGTTGGATGTTTCAAAAACGCTGAGAGAAAAATATGGAACGCTCACGGCTCTTTTGCGACAGTCTGAAACGCCAGATGAGTTGTCCTCCAGGTTGCAGGCCTTCAAGGGTGTCGGCCCAAAGACAACAGAAATCTTTCTGCGCGATATGGCCCCTATTCTTCACTGAAACGATAAGCTCATCAACCTCGTGATTAATGCGAACGGAGTAATAGACTACTGCGGGCCTGCTGCTGATGCATAAGAACATCTGCCGTGGCTCCCATCGCTGTTCCCCAGACGACATGAGCAGCAATCATCATGAGATTACGCCGCACTGGCTCTTTTTGGCCTGATGCCGATATACCAAGCAGTGGGAGCAAACCGAGATAACTGCCGATCCACACCACAAGACCGAAGAGAATGCCCTGCACGATAGCGGGCAGAGGCACTCTCTTCCCCAGAGGACTGTAGATAGCTCCCATCACTGCCCCATAGCCAAAGTGGGAAATCAGGGTTGCACCTGAGACCTGCTGCTTATTCATATGCTGCCTAACATTTGCCCGATGCGCCAACTCCTTTGTAATGATCTCGGGTGGTAAGTCATAGCGCTGCCCTTTCGGCAAGAAGCGCTGCGTAGCCAGCATGAATATCGTCATAGGGATCGTGGCAACGAAGCCAGCGAGAGTCCCTATCAAAATTACTTGTCCGGGTTGAGTATCGACGCTGTTTTGATGCTGTATCATATATTCTTCCCTTGTCTAAAGCATGACAACCATATCCTCTACACGTTTTCCGACGGAAAAAAGCTGCGCTCCTATTTGTGAGAAACAACCTCTTCACTACGTATGTATGCTAGCAGGATATATTGACATTGACGTGGTTCCACTCGCTGGAATTGTGTTCCTGTTTCTATTGTTCATGTTTTCCCTGCACGGAGACGCTTTACTCGCGCTCACAAGTTCAGCGCCTATTTCGAGCGATAGAAGTAGAACGCTCCATCTGCTGGCTCTCATGGACTGTGTAGTGTTCAGGCGTATTTTACGAGAGAAGAAGAAAGGAAGCGTACATGCGAAGAAAGAGCGGCTTCGTCCGCCTCGCGGGATTCCTCACCTTGCTTGCTATGCTGCTCGCGGCCTGTGGAGGTACCTCTACTGGTAGTTCAACACCTACAGCTGGTACCACGCCAAAGCCCCAGGCGAAGTACACCGTTGCCTTAGTTACCGACGTTGGAGGTCTGAACGACGGCGGCTTCAACCAGCTTGCGCACGAGGGCTACGAGAAGGCGCGCGCCGAATATGGTTTCCCCGATGTTGTCATTCAAACGCAGACTCCCACTGCCAGTGAGTATATCCAGAACCTCACGTCGGCGGCCAACCAGGCTGATATGGTTATTGCGGTCGGATTCCTGATGGAGACGCCGCTGGACCAGGTTGCCAAACACTTCACCAACAAAATGTTTGCCATTGTTGATGGCTGCGCAGTGCCTAATCCCAACACCGGCGCGTGCGAGAACCTGCCCAATGTCGCGCCACTCT
>DATGGW010000332.1:0-5182 GCA_035308345.1 Ktedonobacteraceae bacterium
TCGGCTCTGCTGAGATCAATTTTGCTCAGGTTCACCTTACTTAGTTTGGCTTTGATAAGGTCGGCGCCACTCAGTTCAACTTCATTGAATATGCAATAATTGAGGTTTGCCTCGCTGAGGTTAGCATTCAGCAGGGTAGTCTTATGCAAGTTAGCCTCGCTGAGGTCAGTCTTTCTAAGGTTGGCACCCCTGAGATCGGCCTGGCTAAGATCAGCTCCATGCAAGTTAGCCTCGTCAAATTCAGCCCAGCTGAGATCAGCGAAGCAAAGATCAGAATTAACGAGAACAGCTCCACTGAGGTAAGCATTGCTGAGATTAGCTCTCATAAGATTAGCACCACTGAGATCAGCGGAATTAAGAATAGCTTCTTCTAGATTCGCGTCGCTGAGGTTAGCTCGGCGCAGGTCAGCGCTGCTGAGATCAGTTCTATTACTAAAGTCTTTTTTCTCGAAGATTGCTTCAGTAGTGTCATCTTCAGCCAGATCGTCATCTTCAGCCAGATCGTCATCTTCGGAGAGGAAATCTTGACTAAGATTGGCCGATCTGAGATTTGCATCGCTAAGATTTGCTTGTATGAGCAATGCACCACTAAGATTAGCATAGCTGAGGTCAGCTCCACGCAGGTTAACATAGCTGAGGTTTGCTCTGCTAAGGTTACTTTCACTTAGGTAGGCTTCACTAAGGTCGAGTGATGTTCCTGGATGCTCTTCTCTCCACTGATTCCAGGCAACTGTTCCTTGCTTAAGAAGATCAAGGTGTTGTTGGTTTGCCATTTCATTTATTCTCTCTCAAGAATTATCAAGTCTCAGCTTTGCATAATTATATCCCAAAGTTAGAATGAATGTTGGATGAAAGAGGCAAGCTATACAATTATGCATTGTTCATAAATGTTACATGCTCTTTAGCATATCAAGGCTATTAAAAGGGATTAATATCCAATAATTATTAGGAGTTCGTTTAGAAATAGGAATTCGCTAATGCTGTCAGTTTTGCTGTAATGTGAGGCTGTGATTGTCATCGGATACCTTTGGAGACTGTTCTAGCGGATTTGGGGCATTCTCGAAACATAGTAGCACATGCGGTCTACCGTTTGCAAGTGATTTGCTTGCGTGCCCAGGGCTTTTTGGTTTACCCGAATTGCATCTTTTTCATCTTTCGCTGGAGATGCTTCACGTATGAAGTCCGACATGCAATAAGGGTATTTCGGGTAAACCAAAAAGCCCTGCTTGCGTGCCTTACAGTCCTCTTTGGGTGCAGGAAGAGGCGTGGTGCAAAGTCCACGCCTCTTCCTGCAAGTTCTATGCGCGGGAACCAATCTACATCGTCGTCCAACCGGCAAGGCTGACCAGGCTGCTGCCGGGATTCGTTGTCGCAATCGTGGTGGGCTTGCCGCCGTTCAACGAGGCAATCACGATGCTCTGTGTTTGGGTACTTGAGTCGACCTCCTGGAGGGCGTACATGCTGCCGTCACGCGAGACACTCGACCAGGGGAATTGCGAGGTCTCATTCAAATCATAGCTCTGATTACTTGCCCCTGGCAGCGAGGAGGTGAGCGGAGTCAGGACCCGCATACTGCCGTCCGGCAGGCTCATCGTCCAGATCTGCGTCGATGATGTGGTGGCATTAGAGACCACGACGAGCAGCAGCAGGGTTTGTGGCTTGACCGCGCGCAGCACCTGCACGCAGTCAGCAGGCTGCTCCTGAAAGATCGTGTGGCGCGCGCCACCCATGGCCGGTCCAACCTGGATATTCGTGTTGAACGGGCTGGCTGCCTGCAAACAGTAGGAGCTATAGAGCTGCGTGCCATCGTAACTGCTGTCCAGCGAGTAGTTGCTAAAACGGGTCATGGTGGTCAGGATATTCACCAGGCCAGGTTGAGCGACGGTGGCCGTGGCTGTATTGATCAGGAAGACTGTCGCCGGCGGCGTTGGGCCGCTGATGCCCTCTTTGATGATATAGGCGTGTGTATTATCGAGCCAGGTCACCAGGCTATAGGTATACAGGTCATCTCCCTGGTCCATGAAAATTGGCTTCAAAGTCCCTGTTGAGACGTTCAGGACCGTAATCGTGCTGGTAGCCTTATTGGGCGGGTTATCCACGGCATCATAGGAGAGCAGGATCGACTTTTCATCAACGGACCACTGAAATGAGATGGTTGGCTTGCCCAGCGGTTCACCGCCAGAGCCGCTATAAGGCAAGCACACGAGGGTTTGCAAACCCTGACCGTCCATCCGCACCAGCTGGAGCATAACGACATGTAACCCGCCCCGGGGATCAGGCATGCTCAAGAAGAGCACCCACTGGCCATCGCTGGATACCTGCGCCTGCAGAATTTGAATGCCACTGGTGATGATATCGGTCTTCTGGCCGTTCATCGCGTCGTAGCGACGCAGGCGTCCATAGGCGGTCGAAGTATTTTGAGGTACTTCATTGTAGATGTAGACAAGATTCTGATGGCTCCCAAGGGCCAGCGGGCGCATTACTGCAGCGCGAGCGGTATTGGTAGCCGGGCAATCGGTCCGGGTCTGCGGCATGGGCATGGTCTGACCGGGGTTGTTATTGCCAGAGGAGGGGGTACTGGTCTTGGAACCACCCATGCCTGGCGTAGGTATGCTCTGGCCGCCTGAGCCACCAGGCAGAGAGGAACAGGCGGCCAGAAGAATGAGCAGAAAACAGAGCAGAGCGCCAGAAAAGATTGGCGCGAAATGAGAGCGTTTTAGCATAACACCGGGCTCCTCATACTATCGTCTCGTAAAAGACGAGGTCTCAAGACAGGCATGCTTAATATACCAGCACTTGCCTCTATCATTATTCTAAGCAATTGTGCGGAAAGGTAACATGAAACAACTCACAGGAGAGCTGTGAGTTAGCTAACACAACCTTTAGTCACTATAGCCAGTCACCATGTCGCGAGGAGAAAAAGAACGCACTTGCAATTTTGCATCCCACGTGCCATAATCAAAAGGGGTTCCACGCGAATCCCGGCCTGAAATGCCGTAGATTTAAAGCATACAATCACAACCTCAGGGGACCCGCTCTTCACAGCTTGTTGCCCTGATTTCCATCATTCGTGACTATTGAAACAGAAAAGAAAGGCAGGTGTCTGCCATGCAGGAAGATGTTCTTGGAACCAGGCGTACCGCCATCTCCGATCCACTTGTCACCTGCGCGCGCTGCAACAAGGTCACTCGTTTGCGGTATGCTCGTATTATCCAGAGCGATGTGCTTTCCGATAGCCATTCCGAGTATGAATACCTCTGCCCGGAATGTCAAAAGGCGCTGGCGGATGGCGAAAAGGACATTGCGCTCTGATTATTGTTCTCAACTGATGATTTGAAAATCGACATGGCAAAAGGCGCGAGACATAATTACTTTGTAACTTGCCCCTTTTGCCCCTTTTTTCACGATTCTTGGAATGCTCTTTGGGGTAAAACCTTATGCGCATGCGTTATCGTTACGTGACCTATCGCTATATCGACGGGTCGCAGCAACAAATCGAACGTCATTACAGGCAAATCATGCAAGACGTTCTGGGACAAAGTCAACCGTCCATTCTCCAACGCTCGGTTACGTGGCGACCGCTCGCCGATATCCACGAGTCAGCAGATATGGTGACGGTTAAAATTGAACTGGCGGGTATGCAAGAGGAAGACATCGAGGTGACGCTGTACGAAGATGCCCTGGTGGTCAGCGGCGAACGCTACGACGATCACGAACACGGAGCAAATCTTTACTACCATGAGGCACAGATTCGCTACGGTCCGTTCCGCGTCGAAGTGTTTATTCCCATGACTATCGACCGTGAGGCGGTAGAGGCGCGTTATGAAAATGGCTTCCTTTGGGTTATGTTGCCCAGGCAAACAATGAAGACACATGCTGTTGAATGACAGTGAAATAGAGAGAGACAGTAAAGTAGACACATATGAGTAATGATCAAATAAACAAAGATCAGGAAGAACTGCAATCAGCACAATCGGAAGCAGAGAATGAAATTACACCTGTTCGATCGCAGAAGCGGAAGAAACAGGCCAGAACTAGCAAGCAGGCTGCTGATCGACCAGCTGCGGGTAGCGTTGAAGATACACCGGATGCCCCTGAAAACGAAAACTCGTCATTCAGAGAGCCAGCAGGGCGTCGCAAGCGAGATGAAGGCGATGAAGAGTTAAGCATTCCCGATGTGCTACCGGTGTTGCCGCTTAAAGATACTGTCATATATCCGTTCTCGGTGCAGCCGCTGGGCGTCGGTCAGGAACGCTCGATTCGCCTGATCGATGAAGTCATGCGCGGCAATCGCCTGGTGACGCTGGTAGCGCAGAAATCCGCAGATATCGAGCAGGCTGGCCCCAACGACATCTTCAAGGTTGGCACGGTAGCGCGCATCGCGCGTATGATCCGCATGCCGGATGGCGCCATCCAGATCATCGTGCAGGGCTTGGAACGGGTGGATATTGGCGAATTTACCCAGGAGAAGCCTTACCTGGTTGCCCATATCACCGCGAGGCCCGAAATCCAGGAGACCGATGACGAAACCGAGGCCATCAAGCGCAACGTGGTGAGCTACTTTCAACGCCTGGTGGCACTGGTGCAGAACGCGCGCGATGAAGTCGCTGCCGCCACTCTCAACATGGAAGAAGCGCGCCAGGTAGCCTATGTGATCGCCACTTACGTGCAGATGGAACTGGAACTGCGGCAGAAAATACTCGAACTCGATTCTGTGCGCGAAAAGCTGGAGAACCTCAGCACTTACCTGGCGCACGAGCTGGAAATCTTCGAGCTGGGCCGCAAGATTCAGACCAGCGCCCAGGAAGAGATGGGCAAGGTGCAGCGTGAGTACCTGCTGCGCGAACAGCTCAAGGCCATCCAGCGCGAACTGGGCGAGGAGAGCGAAGAACAGGCCACCATTAACGAGCTGCGGCGCAAGATCGACGAGGCCAGGATGCCAGAAGAGGCCTTGAAGGAGGCCAATCGCGAGCTATCCCGCCTGGAGAAGCTGCCCACCGTTTCGCCCGAATACAGCATCATCCGCACCTATATCGAACTGCTGGCAAGCCTGCCGTGGAGCAAGAGCACCGGTGAGGAGATCGATGTGCCGCATGCGCGCCAGGTGCTCGAGCAGGATCACTACGACCTGGAGAAAATCAAAGATCGCATCCTGGAATACCTGGCGGTGCGCCGCTTGAAG
>DATGGW010000333.1:0-30798 GCA_035308345.1 Ktedonobacteraceae bacterium
GTGGCAATGATCGGCTATGGCGCGATTGGTTATGAGCATGGAACAGCCATCAGCAACGTGCCGGGGTTAGAGTATGCGCTGGTGTGTGATCGCAGCGAAGAACGCTTAGCCATTGCCCGCAAAGCTTTTCCCGGCGTGCAAACCTGCACCGATCTTGAGCAGGTGTCACAGGACCCTGATATTGATGTCGTGATTGTTTCCACGCCGCCCAATACGCATGCCGGGATTGCTATGCAGATGTTACGCGCCGGGAAGCACGTGGTGTCAGAGAAGCCGTTCTGCCTGACTACCGCCGAGGCCGACGACATGATAAGCCTGGCGCGCGAGCGACAATTGGCTTTGACGGTCTACCAATGCCGGCGTTGGGATCCCGACTTTCTCGCCATACAACGCGTGCTGAAAGAGCAAACCATTGGCGATGTCTTTCATGTCGAAGCCTTCATCGGCGGTTTCGCGCATCCCTGTGACTACTGGCATTCGCACGAACCGGTCTCCGGCGGTGTTTTTTATGACTGGGGTTCGCACTACCTGGATTGGATTTTGCAGCTCATCCCGGATAGCGTTGTCAGCGTGCGCGGCGTGGAACACAAGCGTGTCTGGCACGATGTCACCAATGCCGATCATTCGGTGGTCTACCTGCGCTTCGCCGGTGGGCAGGAAGCCGAATTTACGCATTCGGATATAGCAGCCGCGCCCAAACCCAAGTGGTACATCCTGGGAACTCACGGCGCAATTGTAGGACACTGGCGACAGGAAACGGTCAAGACGCGCCGCTGGTCGGGAGATCTGATTGAGGAACGCCTGACCCTCGCGGAAGCCCTGCCTGAGCTCTATGTCTACACCCGCGAGATCAGCGGCGAAATTCACGAGCAACACCTGATGCTGCCTCAGCCGCCGGCCTATGCTTTTCATCGCAACCTGGCAAACCACCTGCACAACAGCGAGCCACTGGCTGTCTCGCCCGAAGAGTCCAGGCGCAATATTGCGGTGATGGAGGCCGCTAAACGCTCCGCGGAGCGCGGTGGTGAAGTGATGGTGGTGGACAATGTATAACAATTTATATCGCTCTGGCGGTGTTGATCGAAGCAAACTCAATTGAAGGTGGGGCAGAAAATATGATGAACACGGATAGCCTACCAGTTATGTCATTTGAAACCCCGCAAGACTGGGAAAGATGGCTCGCAGAGCACCAAACTGATTCAGTGGGCATCTGGCTCAAGATAGCCAAAAAAGTAACGGGCACATCCTCTGTCAATTATTCAGAAGCCTTAGATAGTGCTATATGCTATGGCTGGATCGATGGACAAAAGGCTGCTTTTGATGACAGGTACTGGTTACAAAAATTCACGCCGCGTCGCCCAAAGAGTATGTGGTCAAAAGTGAATTGCGATAGAGCAATGGCGCTCATTGCTGAAGGCAAAATGCAGCCGGCAGGGATGCGGCAAGTAGAGCTAGCTCAGGCCGATGGTCGCTGGGACCTGGCCTACGAATCGCAGAGCAAGATAACGATACCACCTGATTTTCAAAGTGAACTGGATAAAAACCAGGAGGCGAAGGAGTTCTTCAGCACATTAAATAGCGTAAACCGCTATGCAATCCTTTATAGAATCCAGACTGCTAAAAAACCCGAAACCCGAACCGCTCGCATACAGAAGTTTATCGAAATGTTATCTCAAAACCAGAAAATCTACCCGTAGTGACATGACCCAAGTTCCACTACCAGGCGGGGGTTAGCATCTTCGTCTATAGTAGGGGCGACTCTTGCGGTCGCCCTGGATCCCAGCCACCGATTGGTGGTGAAACCTGTGACCCAAAAGTATTTGACATAAATGAGGTAGGATTGTATCTATGACAGATTATGCCAGTTTTCGACAACGTTTAGATGCTATCCTGCGCACACTCGACGTAAAGCAGGTGAGTGCATTTCTTATAGCCGAAGGACAATGGCAACCTGGGCAACCCGCGAATCCAGAATTCGCCATGTGGATGATGATTGCCGGGAGCCCCTCATTGCGTGATCTGCACGAACGGGCGAGACAATGGCTCGTTGGTCATGGGCACGAGGATGAGGCAGACATGATGTTGCATAGCTCAAAGGGAACTGGCGGTAGACAGAGTAAACAAAAACCGCAACATCGCGGTATTTCTACACGAAAACAGAAAAAATGATTGTGGCCGTTGCAAACCCCATCAATTTCATGTTCAGTACGCAATTGCATTACTTCTCTTGATTTATGCAGAAAATATGGTAAACTAGTATACGGCAGTAGTTGAACTGTACTGCAATTTGGCGGCCACTTTACTACAATTGACGACTAGGAACTATCGCAAGTTCTCTACACATCCCTCGGCATACCCTGGACTGTCACTGTGCATTCGTGCATGCACTAAAATTTGTGAGTTGTTTAAAAACTCATTTCCCAAAAAGTGGATGCGCTAATGTCTTCGATCAGGCAAGCATATGGAATCAATAAGGAGAGTGGAACATGCCTCGTAAAATTCAGCGTTATGGTTGGATTCCCGATCTGCCCGACCACCGTGATCACCTTTATGCGGCACCGGTCGCAGTGCTGCAAAGTCTTCCAACGAGTGTCGACCTTACAGGTAATTGTCCACCGGTCTATGACCAGGGTCAGTTGGGAAGTTGTACAGCCAATGCTATCGCAGCCGCCATTGAATTCGATCAAATGAAGCAGCAACTGTCAGTTTTCATGCCCTCGCGACTCTTCATTTACTATAATGAGCGAGATATGGAGGGCACCGTCAATTCAGACAGCGGGGCGGCGATCCGGGATGGCATCAAGAGTGTAGCACAGTTAGGGGTTTGTCCTGAAACCGAATGGCCCTACGACATTACGAAGTTTCAAGAACGACCGACGGATGCCTGCTATCAAGATGCTCTCCAGAATAAATCACTGCAGTACACAAGCGTGGTGCAAATTCTCAACCAGATGAAAGGCTGCCTTGCCGATGGCTATCCGTTCGTCTTTGGGTTTACCGTTTACGCAAGTTTCGAAACGGTCGTGTATCAGGATGGTCACGTACAACTGCCAGCTTCAGGAGAACAGCAGCTTGGCGGCCATGCTGTGGTTGCGGTTGGCTATGACGACACCAACCAGTGGTTTATTGTGCGAAATTCCTGGGGAGTTATTGGGCAGATGCAAGGGTACTTCACTTTACCCTATGCGTACCTGACGGATCCGAACCTTGCCAGCGATTTCTGGACGATTCGCCTGGTTCAGTAAGCTGCTGTCGAAGTGCGGCCGCAGATTGATGGTGCGGCCGCATTGCCGACTCACCAGCATTATGCAGGGATGTGGACGCGCAGGGTGAACCGTCGCGCAGCTTTCTCTTCTTGCTCAAACGAGCGCATATAAACAAGGCTGATGTTCCCAGGGCCAACCTGTGCGGCCTGGAAACGCCAATAATGGCTTCCTCCGCGTCCGGGTGGGCTATGATCGGCGGTCTCAAAAAAGTTGCTTTCCAGGATGCATGCCGGCTCGCCGTTCGAAGTGAGTCTCCAGCGAAACCCGGTAGTAGGGTTTTCGGGAAGGTGAATCTCGAATTCTTCACCGACATGCAGTTCAATTTCGCGATCGTTATCACTCTCATCAAGTTGTAACATAGAATATCTCCTCCGTAAGCTTCTCAAAGAAGAGTGTCACACGAATCAACAAGCCAAAAATTATTTATCACTAAGTATACGTTTTACTCCGACTGATCGCCCTGGAAAATTCACGTTATAATTATATTATAAGGCCTGGCATTTTCTTTGGCGATTATATACTTGACAAACCCAACGAAAAGCAAACAAGCGAGCGGATTATTGATTGGCCGCTCGCTTGCTGCTATTCTACTTTCTTCTTGCCCGTGCTACGTGAACGCCGTTTCGGTACTGGCTTGTCCTTCTTCTCTTTCGGCGGCGGCTCCGTTGCCAGCAAGCCCTTTAACGCTTCTTCAAATTCAAGCGGATGCAGACTCAGTTTCTTGTCTTGTTTCGGTTGTTTCGGTTCAGGCATTTTGATTCACTTCCTCTGTAGTTCCAACGCCTAGCACTTCAATAATATCACGTTTGGGAAACCCTGAACAAAGCGGTTCGTCTCTCGTTGCTAAAGCGCGCTGGTATTCTTCTTCAGAGCAGATCATAACGCCTTGATCTGCATCATCCCAAACGCGCCTGAGCAGAACCTTGCCCCCATAAGCGAGTACTCTAATCTGTGTTCCTCTAGTCATTTGTTTGCCCTCCATTTCGCAAGAAAAACGTACCAGACGTGGCAATCCTATCATGTTCCACAATCACAAAAAAATACTGACCTTTTTCTTCGGAAAATTGTCCTCTACCTATTGCGTCTGTGGTACATCTGTGGTATGATATGGCAAGTAACGGCATGGCACTAAGTTAGTTCCATTAGGAGAAAGAGATGATAGACGAACAAACCTCTACCGTGGCACCCCCTTATATCTCGTTTCGTACTTACCTCAACCTTATTGACAGACTGGCTTCGGCTGGCATCCCTCAACACCTTGACAGGCATTACTGGAAAGACTTCCTGAGCGGTTCTTTAGGCCCTCAAGTCATGACAGCCTTACGATTCTTTGGCCTCATAACAGGTACAGACAATGTGCCTACTTCAGTACTGGAAAGTCTGGTAGAGGACAAAGAGCATCGCAAGCAAATTTTTACTGAGATGCTACAAAGATACTACAAGCCTGTCTTTGATGATAACAATCTTGCCCGTGCCACAATGGGTGATCTGGACAAGACATTCGATAAGCACTACAAATTGAGTGTCGATACCCGGCGCAAGTCAATTTCGTTCTTCCTTCATGCCGTCCAGTATGTCGAATTGCCTCTTTCCAACCAACTGAAAGATGCTTCACGAACAGGAAGCGTTGCAGGAAAAAGCACTAGCCGATCAAATGGCAAGAGGCCCCGGCCTGGCGGTTCTAAATCGACTCCTGGTCAGCCTAAGACTGAAACGCCATCCGCCCCGCCAAAAACAGGAAATGCGAGTAGTGGCAATACGAAAACCGTCACGTTTCCAAAGGGTGGTAGCGTATCACTTACCTATACCGTTGACTTATTCGATATGGATGAGGATGACCGAAAATTCCTGCTCAGATTGATCGATCAGCTACGGCATTATGAGCAAGGCATTGAAGATGAGGATTATGAGGATGAGGAATTAGATGAAGAAGAGGTAGAGCAATGACCATATAACAGAAAGCTCTGAGGGTGTCGCGGTCTCGGAAACCTCAAACCCTCAGAGCCTCTCACAATGCCGGTGTGGTGAAACTGGTAGTACACGCTTGCCTCGGAAGCAAGTGACGAGCCGATACCTCGTCGTGTGGGTTCAAGTCCCATCACCGGCACCCCTACAGTTTGCGCTGTAGGTTCTCTATGCGCCCGTAACTCAATGGATAGAGTCACACCCTCGTAATGTGTAAAATGCGGGTTCGATTCCCGCCGGGCGCACATCCTCTATAGAGTATACCACAAATATATACATATGTATATAAATATGTCAAAGTCTCAAGATGGCGCTCAGGAGTTCGTGTCATTCTGCTGTATCGGTTGCTGGTACATCAGACGCTTGCCCGTTGTCTGCTGAATAGCTTGCTGTGTGCGCTCGCTATCGGTGATCTTACGAGTGTTGTAGCGGTAATCAAACTCTCCTAAGTAGCGGTGCAAGTGATGGGCGGATACATGGTGATGCGTCCCATCGATAGATCGCTTCAACTGTGAGAAATAGCCCTCTGCTGTGTTGATATGGGCTTTCCCTCTCACGTATTCACCCTTGCCATGCTCTACCGTCTCATGACTGGCAAAGGATTTACCCGCCTCAGTATAGACGTTCAGTTCATCGGTCATAAGAAGCGCGTCTTTGCTCACTTGCACCTCTAGTGTCTGCTTAATGTTCTTACCCGTGACATGTTCCATCACCTGTGAACGCGCTTCCCCATTGCGCTCAACAAGAGTGACAACAGGTGTTTTGTTTGCCGCGCCACGCCCACGCTTGCCTCTTGCCTTCCCACCGATATAGGTTTCATCCGCTTCAACAATGCCTGTAAGCTGATCGTCTGTTGCCAGCATACCAGCAAGCGGCTGACGTTCCATAGCGTAACGAATGCGATGTGCCATAAACCACGCGCTTTTGTAGGTGATTTTTAGCGTTCTATGGAGTTCATGTGCGCTGACGCCGTTCTTGCCTTGACATAGCAGGTGAATAGCGAGTAACCATTTAGAGAGGGGAATTTTGCTATCTTCAAAAATCGTGCCTACTAATACAGAGAACTGTTGACGGCAATCCGCACACTTCCATACACGTCGGTAGGAAACTTTGCCTGTGCTTGTTGTGCGATAGCCATTCTCAGGAGTCAGGAAATAGGCATGATCGACAGAACCGCAATGAGGGCAAATAGGGCCAGCAGGCCAGCGAATGGATTCAATCAGTTCATAGGCTGCTTCTTCACTGGAAAAATGCTTGGCAATCGTGCTAAGATTGAGTTCAGTTGTGTTCATGGTTGACATGCCCTTCATTCCTGTTTTACGTTTTCTCTTCTATAATAGAGTATAACACAGAAATGTGGGTTTGTCAAGTATATAATCGCCTTTTCTTTTCTATCGTAATGCAACATCCCGCACATTTTACCGTTTGTTTTGATCCAGCGCTGAACTGCCGGTTAGCTATGAAAAAAGCACTTCCAGGTCATCGACCTGGAAGTGGTGCAGATCATCGTCCTTGCGGGCGCTTGACCTGGATGTGGAACGCGCTCCCGGCTGGCAAGGCGCGGTATGCTTCGGCCAGAACGAACTGGAGCCGGTCGAAGCCGCCCGCAGATGCGGTTGGTTGCGCGCTTCACGGAGTTGTCCGGCAAAATGTCGAACATATGTTATAACGAAGCAGATTACTTTTCGGCTTCTGCTTTCTTGTGGTGCGCGATAATTTCCTGCTGCACGTTGGCGGGAACTTCTTCATACTGGTAAAACTCCATTTTGAAGGAGCCGCGTCCCTGTGTGATCGATCGCAAGTCGGTCGCGTAGTGCAGCATTTCGGCCTGTGGCACGTTGGCGGTAATCTGCTGCTGGCCGTTGCCGATGGGAGACATGCCCAGCACGCGCCCGCGCTTGGTGTTGATATCGCTCATAATATCTCCCATATTGGCTTCCGGCACTGTGATGGTCACGGTCATTACCGGTTCCAGGATGGTCGGGTTAGCCAATGGCACGGCCTCTTGCATGCCATACGAAGCGGCGATTTCAAAGGACTGCGCCGACGAGTCGACCGGGTGATATTTGCCGTCTACCAGGGCTACCTTGACGTACACCAGCGGGTTTCCGGAGATGAAGCCGCGCTTAAGCGATTCGCGCACGCCTTTTTCCACGCCAGGGATATACTGGTTGGGGACCACGCCGCCGACAATCTTGTCTTCAAAGATAAAGGTTTCTTCACTTCCCATCGGCAGCGGCTCGATCTCCAGCCAGACGTCACCGAACTGGCCGTGACCACCGCTTTGTCGCTTATGACGACCGTTGGCGCGCGCCTTCTTGCGGATGGTTTCGCGATAAGAAATGCGTGGTTCGCGAGCCTCCAGGTCAACGGCATACTTGCGTTTGATGCCCTCGATGACAATTTGGAGATGGGACTCTCCTATGCCGGAGAGCAACACTTCGGCGGTTTGCGGGTCGCGAGTGACATGCAGCGTGCGATCTTCTTCCGCGACACGCGCCAGCGCATTACTCATCTTATCCAGGTCGGCTTTGCTTTTGGGAAAGACGGCTACCGTGTAGCAGGGCTCAGGGAAGTTGATAGGTTCCAATGGACTGCTTGCATCCTTGTTGCTGCTCAGCGTATCGCCGGTGTGGGTGTTGGCGAGCTTGGCAACCGCGCCGAAATCACCGACGGGAATCTCGGTGGTGTTCTCCTGCATTTTGCCGCGCGAGAGGATGAGCTGGCCAATGCGTTCATCGGCTTTCGTTTGCAGGTTATGCACGTGCATATCCGGCTTGAGCGTTCCGCTGTAGACCCTGAAGTTGCTGATGGTGCCGACCTGCGCCGCCGCCGTCTTGAAAACAAACATCGAGAGATTGTTCCCGAAAGCCCTGGCATCTTCCGGCACAGAGTCCTCCGCGCTCGGAAGATAATCGACGATGGCATCGAGCAGCATCTGCACGCCGACATTTTTACTGGCTGAGCCGCACAGTACGGGGATCAACTGGCCGCTGCGCGTTCCCAGCTTGACGACGGAGAGAATTTCCGCGTCGCTCAGTTCTTCGCCCTCCAGGAATTTCTCCATTATCGCGTCATCACTCTCAACCGCGGACTCGATCAATTGCTCACGGGAGGTGCTGATGCGGTCTTTGAGATCAGACGGAACGGGGATTTCCTGTACTTTGTTGCCGCCTTCGAATATGTAGGCCTTCTGAGTTACCAGGTCCACGACACCCTTAAAGCCGGACTGCTCGCCGATGGGGAGTTGTAAGGGGACAACTTTCAAACCGAAGCGGTTGCGCAGGGACTCGAGCGCCTGGTCGAACGTCGTATTCTCGCGATCCAGCTTGTTCACCAGCACGATGCGAGGCAAGCTGCGTTCGTCGGCATATTGCCAGGTCAGTTCGGTGCCGACCTCGACGCCTTTTTCGGCCGTGACGACGACAAGTGCGGCATCGGCCACACGCAGCGCGGCTTTGACCTCGCCCACGAAGTCAGCGTAGCCGGGGGTGTCGATAAAGTTGATTTTGGCGTTTTTCCATTCGATGGGCAGCACTTTGGCATGCAGCGTCATACGCCGTTTGAGTTCATCGGGGTCATAGTCGGCGATTGAGCTTCCCTCATCGACTTTGCCCTGCCGCGTAACCGCCCCGCTATCATACAGCGCCGCATCTATGAGAGATGTTTTACCTGCTCCAACATGGGAAATCAACGCTACATTGCGAATGTGTTCCGCTGTATAAACCTTCATGAAACTTGTATCCTTCCTGAGTTTCTATGCCAGAGGTGGCCTATTTAGACAACGTTTGTGGAAATAGACAGCCTGCATCCCACGCCAAATGTGAATTGTTCCGGCCAAAGGTAGAAAGATAGAATACCCATCTCTTTCGGTTAGTATGTGTTAGTATAACAGCATCGAACTCTTTCTTCAACAGCAATTTTCGGGCTGAAAAAATCCAACATAGGGAGGTAATAGATGATTACACTGCCAAAGGCTATCACCTTTGATTGTTATGGCACCTTGATCGACTGGGAAGGAGCTGTGCAGCAATTCTTCGCCGGGCGTTTGGCTGCGCACAATATCGAGAACATCGATGCGCGCGAGTTGCAACGCCGCTGGGAAGAGATGCAGTTCGTATATATTCAAGAACAATATCGTCCCTATCGCGAAGTTCTGCATGAGACTATGCGCATGGCGCTCGATACGGCGCAGATTCCCTATGCTGAGCAGGACATTGATGAATTCGCCGCTTCGATGGGCAAATGGCAACCGTTCCCTGACACGAAAGAGGCTATCCTCGAATTGCAGAAATTCCTCAAGGTGGTCTTGATTACTAACACCGATAACGCCATCATCGCTGAAACCGAGCGCACCATCGGCGTGAAATTTGACGAGATCATTACGGCTGAACAGGCGGGAGCCTATAAACCCTCCCACAAAGGATTTCTGCTGGCACGCGAGCGGTTAGGCTTGCCGGTGTCTGATATCTGGCATGCCGGTTTTGGCTTCAAGTATGATATTGTGCCTGCAACTGAACTGGGGTATACGACGGTATGGGTCAATCGCCAGGGCGAGGCAAGGCCGGTGGATGTGAAAGAGACGTTTCTGGTGGGGGATATGAGGACGCTGGCTTGTCTTGTGAAAGGGATTGCGTCCGAGGCATGAAGTAAATAATAAATCAGCCTGACAGAACTTACTCCTTTTTTTCCACTAATGTTGCCAGCAGGTTTTTCGCTTCTGCCAATCTAGCTGCCATGCCAAGTCGCTCAAAAAGATCCCGGGCCTCTTCTGCCCTTTGCAGGGCGAGTTCAGGGTGGCCAGTGCTAGCATAAACCCGCGCGAGGCGAAATTTATCGTAAGCTATCAAGTGACGCTCATTCCAGGTAACCGCCATGTTTAAGCTCTGCTGCAGGAAGGGTTCGGCAGAAGAGTAATTTTCTTGTTGAATTAAGGTAATGCCTCGACGATACATAATCCATGCCAAACCTCGTGTCCAACCAAGCTCCCTACTCCAATTTTCGCTTTGATCTAGCCATGCTAAAGCTTTGTCAAAATGATGCTCCTTGGATTCGAATTCAGAAAGTCGATACGCCGCCAGGGCTTTAAGTTTCAGGTAGTTGAGCCGTTCGCCAATCTTCAACATTTCTTCGACCAGTCGTTGCGCTTCGCGCAGATCCCCCAGTTTATAGAGTATGTCGGAACGTGTATGGCTAACTCTTCCCAATTCAGCATAATCCTCATAGCGACTGGCAATCTCGTACGCCCTTTCAAAATACTCTACTAGAGCTTTGTCATATTGAGCCTGCACCCAGAATGATAATCCCAGGCGGCGAAGAAATCGTCCTTCATGGCGCTCATCCCCTTGCATCCTGGCAGCTTGCAATGCAGCCTCTAGAATTTCTCGAAATTCACCGAAGAGACCAACCAGATAGGGATAGAACCAGATAGCCTCAACCAATTGCAGCAGTATCTTCAAGTTTTGATGTTCATGACACCAACGGATAGCCATCAGAAGATTGGGATATTCAAAACCAATCATCTGCGCGTTCCCAACACGCAAGTCCAGGTTAGTTCCGTAGTTTTGAGCAAATTGCAGAAGCCAACCGAGCCATCGTTCAGTTAGTGCCGCTGCGAAGTCCGCTCTGGCGAGTTCAGTCCGCGCGTAGGTCTGCACCATCGGTAATATCCAGAAACGGCCATTCTCATAACGGTTCAGCAGGGAGAGGCGCTGTAAAAGAGTCAGCCCATCATCGCGATCGGCCAGTGAGATATCAACAATGGAACCCAGAGACGCGCGTGAAATGCCGGCATCCTGGTCAAAGAGCGAGCAAGCCAGGAGCAGTTTCCAGGCATTGATATCGCGTCGGCGAGCCATCTCAATCTGCCCTTTGAGACAATATTCAGGGAGGCTGCCGTTGGCATTACCCAACCAACGCATCGCCTGCTCGAATGTCTCTCCGCTTGCCATTCGCGCCACACTCAGCTTGATAGGAAGAGGAAGCCCGGATGTGCGCTCAACCAATCGGGCTCTCTCCAACTCATCCAGTTCGACATCTCGTGCGATCGCCTCCCCGGTGATCAAATCTTCTGCTTCCTCAGGCGGCAGTCCCGTCAGTTTGCGGACAGCCGCCACGTCTACCCACTCACGCGAGGTGATGATGCATTTGGTGGAGACAGGTAAATTGTAGAGGAAGGTTTGGACCCGCTCGTCAGCTACGGTTTCCAGATTATCGACGATGAGCAGCGTGCGTTGCGAACTCAGTGCCTTTTGTACCAGGCGATCTTGCTCTTCTGGAACCGCACGAGTGATATCCTCTCGTTCCAATGCCTGGGCAATAGTCGTATAAATATCTTCGAGGGTGCGGAAGATGAGTCCGGCAGGAGCTGATTTTTCGCGTCCCCTGGTGGTGAGGATCTCTCCTTTAGCGGAGGTCCAGATGATTGCTTCGAAGCGCTTCTCCGACGCCAGGTCGTTGTAGTGTTCCAGGTAATAATGGGCGATAGCCAGGGCCAGGGAGCTTTTGCCAACCCCGCCGATGCCAGCGATCACCATTTGCCACGCTCGATCGTCTGGTGACAAATGCTGATGTAGCCACTCTAACTCCCTTTGACGGCCAACAAAAGTGGTGTAGTCAGGTTGAGGCAAGTTGTGATATGGTTGAGGTTGTATGGTTGGTAATAAAGCGGCAACAGGCTCTTGATGCTCTCGCACCCAGTTGCTGATGGCCTGTACGACTTTCGCAGCTAATTCATGCGGTTCGCTAAAGGTGTCGCGTAGGGATTCTGTATCTATTTGCTTGCGGAAATTCTGCTGTTTCTGCCACTGTGCGTCCGGTTCACGATAGTAGCCGGGATAGAAATAGTTATCGGCGGAAACGAATATGAAGCTGGGGATTCGGGCGTAAGCGGCGGCCTGGTATTCCTGATACGTATAGGATAGTTCGGAGTCCGGTGGCGTGCTGCCGTAACAAAGCCCCACGAGGCAGACAAAGAGATCGCATTCGGCAATCTTCCGGCGGCAGAATTCGGCGCTGAGGGTATCGCGAGCGCCAAAGTCTTCCATGCGAACGCAGTGGAAACCCAGGCCTTCGATGCCACGATAGACTTTGTCACGGTAAGCCGCGAGGTCCATGGCAGTTGAGCTGAGGAAGACAGTTTTCAGTGTGGCTTTCATGTTCCGTACCTCCGAGTTTGAGTTCCAGCGCGGGCAACCATAGGAGCCCTCAAGCCCCATGCCCTCGTACCACTACAATAGTAGACGGCAACATGCAAGCTCTATAAAATGTTCCAGGAGCATACGATCCTGGACTGCGCTTCAACTACCGCTTCAGGCACACTTTCGATATCGATTGTGCCTGCTCATTCCGTTTTTGGTGTCTTTGCAACGTCTGCGGTATACTGAATGGTAATATTCACAGCGCAGTAAAAACGACGAGGGAGAAACACATGAGCGTAGAAACCAGCGACATCGAGAATATCATCGCCCGGCAAAACTCCTGGCGGCAGACGCAGTCCATCAACCTGATCGCCAGCGAGAACACGCCCAGCGAGGCGGTGCGACGAGTGCAGATTTCGGATTTTATGGGGCGCTATGCCGAGGGCCATCCCAATGAGGGCGACAAGGTCAATCGCTATTACCAGGGAACATGTTATATCGACGAGATCGAGCGTATGGCGACAAACGAGATCATCGCGCTTTTTGGCGTCAAACAGGCCGATGTGCGCCCCATCAGCGGCAATAATGCCAATACTGCCATTGCGATGGGCTGGCTGCGCGGCGGCGATACGGTTGTGGCGAACTCGACCGACGCTGGCGGGCATATCAGTCATGGGCCGGTGGGTGTCTTCGGGCGGCGCATCCAGAGTCGCGGACAATCGCTGAAGCTGGGCGGCCCCAATTCGATCAACCTGCACTATTTACCCCTGACGGAGGATCACTACCATATCGACGCGCAGAAGACTATCGAGTTGATCGAGCGCGTCTCACCACAAATGGTGGTGATGGGTAAAAGCCTGTTTCTCTTCCCCGAACCGGTTGAAGAGGTGGCGGCATTCTGTAAAACGAAGGATATTCCACTGCTCTATGATGGCGCGCACGTGCTCGGGTTGATCGCGGGTGGCGAGTTCCAGCAGCCATTGCACGAGGGCGCGACCTGGATGACGGCCAGCACGCACAAAACCTTTCCCGGCCCGCAGCGTGGTTTGATTCTGGGCAACCTGGACCCTGAAGGTGAAAAGAAATACTGGCCAGCGGCCGATCGCGGCGTCTTCCCCGGCACATCCAGCAATCATCACTTGTTCACCTTGCCCGCGCTGGTGGTAGCCACCCGCGAGATGAAGCAGTTTGGGCGCGAGTACGCGGCGCAAATCGTGCGCAATGCGCAGGCCCTTGGGCGCAGCCTGGACGAGCTTGGCACGCCGGTCGAGGCGCGCGATTTTGGCTATACCAAAAGCCATATGATTGCCGTCAACGTCTCACAGTGGGGCGGCGGCGTTGAGGTTGCCAAACGTTTAGAGGCCAACGACATCATTGTCAACTACAACATGGTTCCAGGCGATTCCGACCCGCGCAATCCTTCCGGCTTGCGTATCGGCGTACCCGAAATGACGCGCTTCGGCATGGATGAGTACGCCATGGGCGAACTGGCCCAGTTGATGCATAATGCCATTCGCGGCAAAAAGGTCAAAGAGCAGGTGAACGCTCTGCGCGGTCGATTTCTGGAGATGAAGTACGTGTAGCCAAAAGCGGCTCTAAACTTCCACCTGGTGTTCTCGCAGCAAATCGAGCAGCCACTGCTCATTGTGGATAGGCACACCAGCTTTTTGCGCCTTTGCCAGTTTGGAGCCGGCATCTTCGCCGACGATAAGGTGGCTGAGGTTCTTGCTGACGCCGGAGGCGATGGTTCCACCCAGGCGGATAATGGCTTCCTCGGCAGCGGGGCGCGTCATGCTGCTGAGCCGCCCGGTGAGCAGGAAGGTCTGTCCTGCGAGAGGACCTTCGGCTATTTTCTGCTCTTCTGTCATGTTGAGACCAAGCTCACGCAGTCGCTCGATCAAAGCGCGATTCTGTTCAACCTGCAACCAGGCATAGACGCTCTTCCCGATTACCGGGCCGATGCCGGGGATAGCGACGATTTCCCCTTCGCTGGCTGCTAGTAGACGATCCATTGAGCCGAAGGCCTGCGCGAGGATTTGCGCTGTTTTTTCACCGACGTAGCGAATGTTCAGGCCGAATAAGAGCCGCCAGAGCGAGCGCTGTTTGCTAGCTTCGATGGCTTTGAGCATATTATCCGCGCTTTTTTCCTTGATGCCTTCGAGCGCGAGCAGTTGATCGCGGGTCAGGGTGTAGAAATCGGCTATGCTTTTGATATAGCCTTCTTGCAGCAGTTGCCCGCACATCTTCTCGCCGATGGTGTCTATATCCATTGCGCCTCTGGAGACAAAATGGATGAGGCTTTCAAGGCTGCGAGCAGGACATTGCGTGTTGGGGCAATAGGCCATTGCCTCATCTTCAGAGCGCACGATGGGCGTATCGCAAATGGGGCAGCGTTCCGGCAGGCGATACACTTCCTCGCTGCCGGTGCGTCGTTCGATGACCGGTTTTACAACCTGGGGTATGACTTCGCCCGCGCGCTGCACCAGCACCCAGTCACCGATGCGCAGGTCTTTGCGCTGGACATCGCCCTCGTTGTGCAGCGCGGCGCGCGAGACTATCACGCCGCGAATGTTGACGGGTTCGAGCAAGGCCCAGGGATTGACGGAGCCGGTGCGCCCGATGTTGACGCGGATATCGATCAGCTTTGTTGCAACTTGAATAGGGGGATATTTGAAGGCGATGGCCCAGCGTGGGTCGCGCGCCACCGTTCCGAGTTCCTGTTGCTGCGCCAGGTCGCTGATCTTAATCACCACGCCGTCAATTTCGTAGGGCAGGTTGAAGCGTTCTGTCTCCCACTTTTTGCAGAACTCCATGACCTCGCCGAGGTTCTTTGCAAGGTGGATATTTGGGTTGACCGGGAAACCCCAGTCGCGGATCAGTTGCAGGGCCTCCCACTGGCTATTGAAATTCATCCCTTGCATATAACCAATCTGGTAGCCGAAGAAGTCAAGGCGGCGCGAGGCCGTGATGCGCGGGTCTTTCTGGCGCAGCGAGCCAGCCGCGGCGTTGCGCGGGTTGGCGAAGAGGCGATCATCCGTCATATCCTCATTGAGCTTCTCAAAGCTTTTAGTGGACATGTAGATCTCGCCGCGCACCTCAACCTTGCCGGGGATTTTTTCCCCGCGCAATTTCTGCGGAATACTGCGAATGGTGCGCACGTTGGGCGTCCAGTCCTCGCCTATCAATCCGTCTCCACGCGTTGCGCCAATGGTGAATTTACCCTGCTCGTAGGTCAGAGCCATCGCCAGCCCATCGATCTTGAGTTCGCAGACATATTCGAAAGTAGCATTGGGCAGGATGTTCTGCGCGCGTTTATGCCAGGCCAGCAATTCCTCCTCGTTACGCGCGTTTGCCAGGCTGAGCATAGGTACAGGGTGCCGTCGCTGCGCCACGTCCTGCACCGGTCCTGCACCTACACGCTGCGTGGGCGAATCGGGCGTTTGCAACTCAGGATGTTCGTGCTCGATGCGCAGCAGTTCGATCATCAACTGGTCGTACTCGGCGTCGGTCAGGGTGGGGTTATCCTGGACAAAATACTGATAGTTGGCTTCCTCGATCTGATGACGCAACTGCGCGACGCGGACTGCCAGTCGCTCTTCATCGCTGTTATCCGCGTAGGGGCCCGATTTATCGCGCCTGTTGGCGTCCTGTGGTTCTGCCATGCTACTCGCTCCTGGTTAATCTGGTTTTCTCTTTTATTCTTTTTGACGGATATGAAAAAGGTGAAAGAAGCTTAGAAAGGCTGGTAGTGGTAGACGCCAGGTGGTTCTTCAAACAGTCCATTGATATAACTGCGCCACTGTGGGAAGAGCGGACCTCCACGGAAACCCCCGGTATGCGCTTCCAGCGAGGTCCAGATGTTGATGAGCATATATTGCCTGGGCTGCTCGATACAGCGTTCCACGCGAGACGAGATGCATTCTGGATGCTGGCGAATTACTTCCAGACCTTGTAAAATCGCCTGTCCGAGTTCATCTTCCTTGCCAGGCACTGCCTGAAAAATTGCGACTTCTGTTACCATAGTTGTGTACCTCCGTTTCTGAGACGAATCGTATCACAGGTGTGCAAGGTTTCTTTCATACGATCTGTGAGACTCCCCAGTCCGTTTGGAAAGTGCTTTGGAGCTTGCTCAATACATTTGCGTCCGAGACGATGACGCCCAGTTCGCGGTTTTGATCGAGCGATTGGGTGGAGATGTTTTCTGAGCCGACAAAGGCTTTTGCTCCGTCGACGATGATGATCTTGGCGTGCATATAAAGCTGTGGGTCCTCGCGCACTGTCACGCCACCCTGCTTGATGGCCGCGATGCCCTGGCTGTTGCTATCTCCGGATGAACTGCTGGCGGCAGGCAGGATCGCCTCGACCTGTACTCCACGCCTGGCGGCGCTGACGAGCGCCTGCTCTATGGAACTGTCGTTCATCTCTTCCGCTTCGATGAGCAGCGAGTGCTGCGCACTATTTATCAGCGCGGTGAAATCGCTGCGCGAATTGACCGGGCTAACCACCAGGTTGGGGTCGTTGAACTGGGCAGTTGTGTGGTCCCAGTCGGCGTTGAAGATGGCGATCACCGCCTGCACATCTTGAGGGCTGTTGTCGATGATGCCGTATTCGCGGTTCCTGGTACCGCTGCTATAGCCGCCCAGGGCGGTACGCGAGAAGTTCGAAGTCATGATATAGGCGGTTGTGCCGTCGATAATCATGCCTTTTTCGTGTGTCAAGGCGAAGTCGGGGTCAGTGTCCTGTGCCTTGACCCCTGCTGCTTTTAGCTCATCGATAGTGCGCGTGGCTGCTGATTGCTCTCCTATTGCGCGCGGGTCTATCATGACGCGCACATCGATGCCGTTGTTAGCCGCGTCTTCCAGCGCGTGAATGACGTTGGTATCTGACAGGATGTAAATTTCCAGCCAGACGGACTTGCTTGCGCCCTTGATAGCGCCGGTTATTACCTGTTCGCCGTCATCGGGTTCGACATAGACGCGCACTCCTTGGACACCCGCGCCGGTTGCGCAATTGCTCAGGCATGGAGTTGTATTGCCTCCGCCGCTTGAGATGTTGATGGTACAACCTGCCAGCGCAAAACAGATTGCCACAATGAGCAAATTAATAAACAAGGTTATGGTTTGGACGAGGCTCTTAGGTATATAGTTCATAAACTTCTCCTCAAAGATACTCTTTTAATTATAACGTATGAGATTGAGAAAGGAACATTTGAAACGTATCTTCACAAAAGGACGTGAAATGAAAAGGATGGAAAAAAACTCTTATGGACCGCGTATTGGTACACAGGAGATAAGAGTTATGAAGAAACACCTCTTTGTGCTGGCGATACTGGCCGCTTTACTACTCGTATTGAGCGGATGCGATATCACGATTTCAGGTAGTGGCCCTGGGGGTTCATTTGGGATAATTACTCCTACAGGTGCCTTAACCGGCTCGACTGGCTCTGCTTCCCTGGGTAAGCAAACGAAAACATCGGGCTGTGTGGTTCATGGAGGGCTGCCCGATTCTGCCTGTACTCCTGGTGCGATATTCACAAATGCAACGGTACAGCAGATTTGCACACCAGGATATGCAAGTTCAGTTCGCAACGTACCATTCAGCGAAGCAGATCAAGCCTACGCTGAGTATGGCATTTACCATCATTATTCGGGCCAGTATGAAGTCGATCATCTTGTCCCGCTAGAGTTAGGTGGTTCAAATGACATCGCGAATCTCTGGCCGGAGGCGGCCAATCCCACGCCGGGTTTTCACCAGAAAGATCAAGTAGAGAACTATCTGCATGATCAAGTGTGTTCAGGGACGATGTCGTTAAAAGAGGCGCAAACGGAAATTGCCACAAACTGGATCGCCGTGTATAATCGAATGCCTGCAAACTATGGAGCTTAGACCTTTTGATATCAGCCATATGAATTAAGGCGAAAGCGAAAGGCGAACAAGATTAGGAAAATAAAACGCCCGGCCTTACTCAACTTGTAATGGCCGGACGAGTTTGTCGTTGATTGTCCCGCTAAGTCACCTACAACGGGTGCAAGAAGACGTACAGGGGAGCCAGTACCAGGGTGATGGTGCTGAGCAACTTGATGAGCACGTGGAGCGATGGTCCTGCGGTGTCCTTAAATGGATCGCCAACGGTGTCACCGACGACGCCCGCTTTGTGCGGCTCGCTCTTCTTGCCGAGAACGGTGCCATTTGGATCGAGGCGGTCAACCATCTCGCCTTCCGCATTGACCTTCAGATAGCCGGCCTCGATGTACTTCTTGGCGTTGTCCCAGGCGCCACCACTGTTGTTGAGGAAGAGCGCCAGCACGATACCGCCCATAGTGCCGACCATCAACATGCCGGCTTCGGCTTCCGGACCAAGAATGGCGCCAACGGCGATGGGCGTCAACACGGCTACCACACCAGGCAGGATCATGGCGCGCAGCGCACCGCGTGTGCTGATGTCTACGCAACGAGCGTAATCGGGGTCGACGCGATCGGCGGGATCTTCGGCCATGATCTTGGGATTGGCGCGGAACTGGCGGCGTACTTCTTCGATCATACGCTTGGCGGCTGCGCCGACGGCGCGGATGGCCAGCGAGCTGAAGAAGAAGATAAGCGTGATGCCGATCAGAGCCGCGATGAAGACTGTGATATTTGACAGGTCAACCGTGTAAACCGACGCTTTGTGGCTGAAATTGAACAGCTGATCCAGGTAGGCGCTGAACAGCAAGAACGCTGCCAGAGCTGCCGAACCTATGCCATAGCCCTTTGTCAATGCTTTGGTAGTGTTGCCTACACCGTCCATTGCGTCGGTAATATCACGGACAGACTCGGCCTGTCCGCTCATTTCGGCGATGCCACCGGCATTGTCGGTGATGGGACCGAAAGTGTCCATAGCCAGGATGTATGCGCAGCTCATTAGCATGCCCATAGTAGCTACGGCTGTGCCAAAGATGCCGCCTGCGCTGATAGTGGCGGCGTTAGATGGGATATGTACCTGGCTGCCAAAGAAATAGGAGAGACCTAACGCTGCGGAGATTGCCAGGACTGGCAGCGCCACGCACTCGAAGCCGACCGCGACGCCGGTAATGATAGTTGTGGCCGGGCCGGTTAGCGTCGAGGCTGCAATTTCACGCACCGGGCGCCATGTGCCAGCCGTGTAGTACTGTGTGATATAGACGAAGGCGACGCTGAGCAGGATACCAGTGGTACCTGCGAAACCGAACCATACCCAGCCTGGAAGGTTGCCATTAGCGGTAACGCCTGTGCCCCCCAACAGCAGATAGCTGCCCAGGAAGACGCCAATAATAGAGATGCCACATGTGATGAAGTAGCCAATGTTAAGCTGGTTCATGGCAATTTCACCGGGATCTTTGCCGGCAGCTTTGTCAGGCTCGGTGACGACGGAGGGACGTATCCAGAGCAAACCGATGGCCGAGGCGATCAGGCCGAAGGCGCGCACCACCAGTGGGAAGAGAATCCAACCCAGGTTATGGGTGAATGTATAGAGCGCGACACCCAGGATCATGGCACCGATGTTTTCAGCGGCGGTGGACTCGAAGAGGTCTGCGCCACGACCGGCGCAGTCACCCACGTTGTCGCCTACGAGGTCAGCGATGACGGCGGGATTGCGTGGGTCATCTTCAGGGATGCCGGCTTCAACTTTACCGACAAGGTCAGCGCCTACATCGGCGGCTTTGGTATAAATACCGCCGCCGAGTTGAGCGAAGAGCGCTACAAAGCTCGCGCCGAAACCAAAGCCTACGATTAGAGATGGAGCCACTGCCGGATTAGTCAGACCGCCATACGCGGTGAAAACCAGTGACACGCCCAACAGTGAGAGTGAGACCACCAGAAAACCAGAGACTGCGCCGCCTCGCAGGGAAACCATCAACGCCTCGCCCAGGCTGCGGGTAGCAGCACTGGCGGTGCGAATATTGGAGCGCACTGCAACGTCCATGCCGATGTAGCCTGAAATACCAGAGCATATAGCACCGATCAGGAATGCCAGTGAAGTATGCCAGGCCAGGCTGAATCTGGCTGCCGAGTCGCCCTGGCCGAGCAAGGCAAGCACTACACCAACGATGATGGCGGCAAAAATGGCGAGAATAGCGATGGTACGATACTGGCGGTTGAGGAAAGCCCTGGCGCCTTGAAATATGGCGTTTGCGACTTTCTGCATTTCAGGGGTGCCTCTGTCTTTGCGTAGCACATAGGATGCAAGGTATGCTGCGAAAGCCACAGCAAGCACTCCTACAATAAAAGGTACGAAGATATAGTTGCTCACGTTAGGTTGCGCCCTCCTTAGGCAAAAGATAAAAGTATCAGCGGGTCAGCATTGACCCGAAGTAGAGAATATGCTCATCCTTGTAAAGCCGAAAAGCAACTGGTCCTGGCAATTACAAAAACTGCCCTCCCTACTCTTAAACTAGAGTTGTTCGGATTACGCCCTAGTGTAACATAGTGTTTGTACTCTGACAAGTATTTTTCTGTAACAGAAAGTAAACACGAAAAAGCCGCCTGTGTTCGTCACCTACCTGGATGGTTGAACAGTTGTTACACTCAGTTCATCTAGAGCAGCGCCTGGATGCGCGTCAGTAGCGGCACGAGCTGCTTTTTGCGCGAGACAAGCCCATCCACCATCAGCGAATGCCCATCAGCTTCGAGGTGACTTCCCAGCACTTCCGTGACGGCACGTTCTCCACCGTAGACGAGTAATTTGCACTGCATATTGATTATATCAACTATCATGAAAAGAAAGGAAGTGTAGCTGCGTTCCTGCGCGAGACGATGCATGCTTTGCAGCAGTTCAGCGCTGCGCTTCTCGATTGTGGCAGGGCTGGTAGTCTCAACCGTGCCTATAGCGAACTTTGAGTCGCGCACACTAAATTCCTTGAAGTCGGCGGTCAGCAATGCCTCGGCGCTGCGCGAGTTGAGATCAGCCGCAGCCGCCGCGAAAATCTCCGGGCCGTACTGCTCGATGTCTTCTCCGGCGATTTCAGCCAGTTCGGCGGCGATGCGCTCATCACGCGGCGTGCAGGTTGGAGAACGCAGGATCAGCGTATCGTAGAGCAGTCCCGCCAGCAGCAGGCCGGCCACCTCGCGCGGAATGGGGATGTTGGCTTCGTGGTACAGGCCGGCGATAATGGTGCCTGTGCAGCCTACCGGGTCTGCGCGAAACATGATCGGCCTGTTGGTATGCACATCGGCAATGCGGTGATGGTCAATAATGCCCAGTAGCTCGGCCTCTTCGATGCCGTCCACGGCCTGCGACTGCTCATTATGATCGACGAGTATAATGCGCCGGGGGCGAGCGTTGATGAGGTCGGTGCGCGAGAGGTAGCCAACCAGTTTCCCCTCGTTATTGACGACCGGCATTGAACGCCTGCGGGCCAGCGTATGCTGCACCTCGCTCATCAGATCTTCGGGATGGCAGGAGTCAAACTGGCGATTCATGTATTCTTGAGTGCTGCTGCTGAGATTTATCAGGCGCACCGCCGTGAAGGTATGATGCGCGGTGCTGATGACCAGTACGCCGCTTTGGCGCGCCGCCGCCAGGGCGCGCTCTGAAACCAGCAGATCGCCGGTGATCACCAGGGCTGCCGCGCCGCTTTCGATGGCTTTGAGCTGAGCATCCTCGCGATCGCCAAGCACGACCAGGCAGCCAGGCTCGATGTAATCGGCCATAGTATCAGCTTGCATTGCCCCCACCAGCACGCGGTTGCCCAGTTTGCGCCTGCCCTCGACCAGCACGCGTCCCTTGAGCACGCGCACCAGGTTTTCACGATTGAGTGTGACACGGTTGACGGCGCGTGGATCGAGATCATTAAAGAATAATTTAGCGAAATCTTCGGTGGCGATAATGCCATGCACTTTGTTTTCGTCGTCAACAACAGGCATAGAACGCCGGTCATGCTCTTGTAATGATTGTCCGGCCTCCAATAATGGTTGATCGAGGCGGGCCGATATAACTCCGCGCCTCATGACATCGCGTACCTGGAGGTATACATCGTCGATGGCTTCTGGCGGCTCAACTTTGTAGCGCTCTAGCACGAAGCGCACCTCTGGCTTCAAGTTACCATTGCGGGCCGCGATTGCCTCTTCCTCTCCCTGGATTTGGAGCAGGCGCGCATAGGCATAGGCCGAGGCGATGGAGTCCAGGTCAGAGTTCTTATGTCCTATGACGTAGATTGGCCTTGCCATTTTCCCTCCACTTTTGGTTCACTTTTCTAACTTTTCCGCTTGCCATCGTTCGGCTTTCGTATCTATTATAGGGAGGTATCCACAACTTGTACAGGAGGTATTTTCTGTATACGAGCAGGGCTTGTCCTGGATTTTGTTTGTGTTGTATGCTGTGGCTGCATGATTGATTACAATGGAGTGAATGGACGATGACCATGGCTACAACTTTTGAGACGGCATATGAGCTGTTCCTGCACAGCTATCCCGCTTATCAAGCAACCGCGTTGTTGGATGATTTACGCGCGCGTGAGTATGCCCGGTTGGACGTTGGCAGGCAAATCTATCTCGATTACACCGGTGGGAGCTTGTACGCGGCGTCGCAGGTGCGGGCGCACGATGATCTGCTGGCTGAAAACGTCTTCGGCAATCCCCATTCATCAAATCCAACCTCGGCAGCCATGACGAGGCTGGTTGAGCAGACTCGCGAGTATATTTTGCGCTATTTCAACGCCGATCCAGAAGAGTATCTCGCCATCTTCACGCAGAACGCCAGCGCTGCCCTCAAGCTTGTGGGCGAGTCGTACCCCTTTGAGCCGGGCGATTGCTACGCGTTGACATTCGATAATCATAACTCCGTTAACGGTATTCGCGAATTCGCTCGTTCTCGTGGCGCGACCATTACCTACGTTCCGGTGGTCTTGCCCGACATGCGCGTTGATGGGAACGATTTGTTGGAGGTGCTTGAGTGTGGCCGTCCTGGCGGTCACAACCTGTTCGCCTATCCAGCGCAGTCCAATTTTTCGGGTGTGCAGCATTCTCTCGAATGGATCGGTCAGGCGCAGGCGAAGGGGTGGGATGTGCTGCTCGATGCCGCCGCCTTTGTCGCGACGAACCGCCTCGATCTCGGTCGCTGGCATCCAGATTTTGTGCCGATCTCTTACTACAAAATGTTCGGCTATCCCACCGGCGTTGGCTGCCTGCTGGCTCGCCGCGAGGCCCTCGCTCGACTGCGCCGCCCCTGGTTTGCGGGCGGCACGATCACCGTTGCCTCGGTGCAGGGTGACCGTTATTACCTGGCGCAAGGCGAGGCGGCCTTTGAGGATGGCACGCTCAACTACCTGAGCCTCCCCGCTGTGGAAATTGGCTTGAAGCACCTGGAGGCTATCGGGTTAGGGAACATCCATGAAAGAGTGTGCTCGCTGACCGGGTGGCTGCTCGACAACTTGCTGACTCTGCGGCACCAGAACGGCCGGCCGCTTGTGCGTCTCTATGGCCCGGCTACTATTGAACAGCGCGGCGGGACAATAACCCTCAATTTCTACCGCGCCGATGATGGGGCTATAGACCATCGCTTAATCGAACAGGAAGCCAACAAGGTCAACATCTCCCTGCGCACCGGGTGCTTCTGCAATCCGGGCGGCGGCGAGATTGCGCTGGAACTTGACGCGGGGGAATTAAATTCCTGCTTCCGCCAGCCTTTGCACCATGATCGTCTGACCATTGACGATTTCCGCCTGTGCATTGACGGGAAAAGTACCGGAGCGGTGCGTATCTCCCTGGGCCTGGTGAGCAACTTCGCAGATGTCTACAGGTTTATGGAGTTCGCGCGTGGATTTGTAGATAGGTAGCGATTGTTGAAAATCCATGTGCTTTCGAGCGCGGATGAGGAGGACGATGTCATGTCCCTGGAGGTGTTCATCGCGTACTCGCACCAGGATACGGAGCTGTGTGACGCGTTAGGGAAACACCTGAGCGAGCTGAAACGGCAGGGCATTATTTCTTCCTGGTCTGATGGAGCTCTTCTTTCTGGAGCGGAGTGGGAATGGCACATCCGTCAGCACCTCAACACGGCCCAGATCATCCTTCTCCTCGTCAGCGCTGATTTCATGGCCTCCGACTTCAGTTACAGCGCCGAGATGGCCCGCGCCCTCGAACGGCATCAGGCCGATGAGGCCCGCGTCATCCCGATTCTCCTGCGTCCGGCGGATTGGCAAGGTGCTCCGTTTGCAGTCCTGCAGGTGCTGCCCAGGGATGGGAAACCGGTCGTAATGTGGCCGACGCTTAATGGAGCGTTAGCGCATGTGATGCAAGGAATTCGGGCCGCCATCAATAACCTGGCGAGGGCAGCACAGATCGCCTCTTCCTCCGCTGTGGGGATGCAGCCGGGAACGCTCTGGAACGTTCCCTATGCGCGCAATCCCTTGTTCATGGGACGGGAAGAACTGCTGGCTCATCTTTCTGTAACACTGCAAACAGGTCAAGCGGTTGCCTTGAGCCAGCCGTTTGCGCTCAGCGGGTTGGGAGGGATTGGCAAAACGCAGCTCGCAGTGGAATATGCTTATCAGCACCGCCAGGACTACCGGGCCGTGTTCTGGATGCGCGCTGATACGCGGGAGAATCTGATCTCAGACTTCCTCGCGATGGCAGAGGAACTCAAGCTGCCGGAACGTGGCGCGCGGGACGTGCGGCAGACCGTGTTCGCCGCGCAAGTGTGGCTCCAGTCGCATCACGACTGGCTCCTCATCCTGGACAATGCCGATGACCTGGCACTCGCCAGGGAGTTCATTCCTTCAATGTATGGTGGGCAGTTGCTTTTGACCACGCGGGCTCAAGCAATGGGTCGGCTCGACCAACGCATGGAGGTAGACGCCATACTGGAGGAGATCAGCGTTCTCTTCTTACTGCGTCGAGCAGGCCTCATCGCCCCTGATACCTCACTGGAGCATGTCCCATTAAAGGAAAGCGAGCAGACTTATGAGTTGGTGCAAGAGTTGGGAGGGCTGCCACTCGCCTTAGAGCAGGCAGGAGCCTATATGCAAGAAACCCTATGTGGCGTCGAGGAGTATCTGCGCCTGTATCGCCTTCGGCGAACTATGTTCCTCAACCGGAGCGGGTGGATGATCAAAGATTATCCGGCATCGGTGACCACCACCTGTTCTCTGGCGTTTGCCTCGGTCGAGCAGACACATCCGGCGGCAGCCGATCTCTTGCGCGTGTGTGCCTTCCTGCACCCGGATGCCATTCCGGAGCGCCTGCTGCGCCAGGGAGTGACACAGATGCGGGCGTCAGGAATGGACGACCTGGCGTTTCATGAAGCTATGAGAACGTTGGAAGACTATTCGCTGCTGCGCCGCGACCTCTCCACACATACCCTTAGCATCCATCGACTGGTCCAGGCGGTACTCATCGACGCCATGAGCTCTGAGAGCGTACAGGCATGGGTCGAGCGCGCCACGCGTCTCGTGCGCGCTGCGCTTCCTGAAGTCACCTTTACGGCATGGGCCGAGTGGGAGCGTTTGCTGCCTCACGCGCTGGCGTGTGTGGCACATCTCCAGCACGCACAGTTCCTTTTCCCTGAAGCGGCGCAACTTCTGCGTCTCACCGGATGGTACCTGGGGATTCGGGGTCAGTACGCTGAGGCAGAGCCGCTCCTGCAGCAGGCACTCGTGCTCTTTGAGCAGCACCAGGGGAGAGAGCATCTGGACACAGCTCATAGTTTGGTGACACTGGGATGGCTCTATGAAGAGCAGGGGAAGAATGTGGAGGCGGAGCCGCTCCTCCAGCGAGCATTGACGATCTTTGAGCAACAGTTGGGACCAACACATCCGAAAACAGCAAGCAGCCTGAACAACCTGGCGGCGCTCTACAAAGAACAGGAGAAATATGCGGAGGCGGAACCGCTCCTCCGGCGAGCGCTGGCGATCAATGAACAACAATTGGGCCCAACACATTCCGACACGGCTACCAGCCTGAACAATCTGGCGGCGCTCTATGAGGTGCAGGGGAAATATGCGGAGGCGAAGCTGCTCTACCAGCGAGCGTTGGCGATCTATGAGCAACAAATGGGACGGGAGCATGCCGAGACAAAGATTGTATATGAGAACTATACTTCGTTCTTACAGCGCTTCTCACCAGATGACGAACAGGGTGCATATTGATCGACTAGAAAAACGGATCATCCTCACTTTTAGCGAAAGACCCCCAATGTTCAGAGGGCCTTTCGCTTTGTCTGACGTGAGAGAACCAGCTTCCTACTTGAGGCAGGTCGCCGCTCTCTTCACTACATCTGTGTAGGCGGCATCCCAGGATAAGTGGGAGGCATCCAAAGATTGCCGGGAGGCATGCTGGCCATGACTTGTGGCTGCTGCCGCCGGACTTGATAGTCAATCGATCTGAGCACCTCGTGTAAGGCGTTATTTTGCTGGAGCGCTCCTATTGCGGCGGTAATCAGGAGAGGATGGAGGACCAGGCCAACCGCTCCAACTGCGATCTGATCTACCCAGTCCTGCGCCCCTACTTTCACAAATGTGCCGCTCTGGACACGCTGCAGAGAGATCGCCAGCGCTTTGTTAAAGCCGGTAATCGCCCTCAAGGTGCTTTCGTGCTTTAATTGCACGGTGACGTTGTTCCTATCGCCAAATTGTTGTGTCGTAAATCCTTTCGCCTGGTACTCAAGCTCCAGCGCCTGAGCAATTGCCGCAAGGTCGAGGTCCTGTGTCTGATAAAAAAGGGCTTCCATGTTACTCCTTCTTTTCTTCCCCAAAGTGGGATGAACTATTTAATGTTGGGATTTACAGTGAGGTGTTGTTGTTCTGTTCCACAGTAATGACGACTTTTCCTTGAGCATGTCCTGCTTCAAGATACCGGATAGCGTCTGCAACATCACGCAACGGGAAACGGCGATCGATAACAGGTGTCACTTTGCCGGTTTCAATCAGCTCTTTCAAAAGAACCAAATCCTTTTGGTTAGGTTTATGAGCCGAGTTACCCATTTTCTGTCTCCCAGTCCTGGAAATAAATGGTCCCAGGAGCATGGTTTGAAACATTTGAGCATCGGAACCTCCGGTCGTGACATACGTTCCCGTAGGACTTAATGCTCGCTTGTAATCTGAAATCGAATGATATCCATTAGCAGCAAGAATCAGGTCATACTGCTGCCCATTGCGGGTGAAATCTTCTTGCGTGTAATCAATCACATGGTCTGCACCAATCGAGCGCACTATGTCCAGATTCCTCGTGCTGCACACGGCGGTGACTTCAGCCCCGGACGATTTGGCAATCTGCACTGCAAATATACCTATACCACCAGATGCACCATTAATCAAAACCTTTTGCCCTTTCTGAATCTGCCCTTTGTCGCGAAGGCCCTGCAGGGCGACAACTGCCGCTTGAGGTACGGCTGCTGCTTCCTCAAACGATATAGTGGTCGGTTTCAGGACCACTGCATTTTCAGGAACAGATACATATTCGGCAAAACCGCCAAAACCATACTTAGCTGTGTTTCCGAATACCTCATCACCTGGTTGGAACTGCGTTACATTTCTGCCAACTGCTTCAACCCGTCCTGCAATGTCAGATCCGAGTATCGTGTTTTTTGGTTTGAGAAGCCCAAAGCCCATGAGGCGCATCAAGAACGGCTTCCTTCTCAGGAGATGCCAGTCACCCGCGTTTACGGAAGCCGCATGAACTTTTACCAGGACTTTATCGTCCTGCGGGACCGGCTTTTGAACTTCTTCCAGTTTCAGGACATCGGGTGAACCATAGGTGTGATACACAATCGCTTTCATATGTGTATCCTCCATATTCATGCGTTTGGGTGAGGTGGTATTTGTTTTCGTTTGTGTCATCAGTCTTTTCCTTCTTCAAGTTCTCCTGCGATGTTTTCTTGAGCTATCGCATACCTGTTTGTCCAAAGTACTTTCAGTATAAGCAGGAAGCGTTAAGAAAAGCGTTAAATGCCTGGTAGTGAATGCGGGGCGTCGAATCCAGGGCGATACCTGTTTTTCCTTTCCACAGCGGCTCTGACGATCAGCAGGGGAACCTACAAGTTCACCAACTTTGCACTCTGCTCCCACAATTGTCGCTGGAGCGACTCATCATAGGAGATGGCAGCTGAGCGCCTGGAAATGCTCTTCACAAAGTATTTGCCTGTGACGCCTTCTACCTCGGGTGAGGAAGCCAGGTAGATCGATGTTTTCGCTCCCTTTTCGGGGCTTGTGCCAAAGCTCCCGATCAGCTTCACGAGAAGGTGAAAGGTGGGCCCTACATCACTCTGCGCGAAATTCGTCGCCACGAAGCCAGGATGCAGGCAGTTGACCGTCACCCCTGTTCCCTGCAGCCTGCGTGCCAGTTCATAGGTGAACAGCACCACAGCCAGCTTTGATTGCTCGTAGGTACGCCTGTAGTGGTGTTCCGCCTGCAAATCATCCAGCTTAATATAGCCCGCTTCATGCGAATTAGAACTGACATTGACAATGCGTGCTGGCGCGCTTCCTTTGAGCACATCGAGCAGCAAATCGGTCAGCAGGAAAGGTGCCAGGTAGTTCACGGCGAACGTCATCTCCAATCCATCCACGGTTTCTCTCCGCCTGGTGAAAGCCGCTCCCGCATTATTGATCAGCATATGCAGGTGCGTATAGTGGTGCTGAAAGTGCTCGACGAGTTGTCGTATGGACTGTTGCGATGACAGGTCTGCTTGCAGGAGATCAACCGTGTTATTCCTGCTTTTCGTAGTGATCTCGCTCCTGGCTTGCTCCCCTCTGGCGCGGTCCCGGCAGACCATCACGACGGTTGCACCCATCTGTGCCAACTCCAGCGCGGTTGCCTTCCCGATACCTGAATTGGCGCCGGTCACAAGGCAGATCTTCCCTTGTAGAGTACTATTCACTGTTGACATGATGCGTTCCTTACTTGATCCATTATGCGTGGCAATCAGAGGCAATTTGTCAATTTCTATTGCCTGCGGCGGCCTGGGCGGCCACTGGTGCAGGCCGCCCAGATCGGGTTTTAGCGAGTGCTATCTATGTCAGGCCATCTCCATGCATACCAGACAATAATCGCCGAGGTGGCAATCAATATGATTGAGAGGAATGCATAAGCCAGAGTCGGCCTTCCGACAAACAGCGTCACGATCTGAACACCAGTCAAGAATATTCCTGCGATGATGTTCGTCCAGCGATTTGCTCGATACTTCAATATCCGAGACAGGAGAACCATGGCAATCGGAATCTCGACTAATATGGCGGCTCCCAATAAGAACACTTGAGTGTAATGAACGACCGGTGTATGATTTATGAATACGCTATAATACAATGTAGTAATGTCGATGTAGGCAGTACTGAACATGTAAAATATCCATAGCGTTGAGAGTTTTACTTTCATATCCATTCCGGTGATCTTTTTGGTTGTGTTCATCGTTGTCTCCTTCTTTGCTGGGGAGCTACTGTCCATCGCCTGGACACCTGTGTAATTACTGATGGCTTTCATTTCGGTGATCTTGTTCGTTGTCTTCATTTTTTTCCCTCCGTTTTTTTGAACGATGTTGATGCGTTGCATTGACATCTGACGTCTCTGCCTGGCCGGGTTTCACGTGAATGACCGAGAGTAATGGCATGCCTAAATCACGCACTTTTCTGAGCACTCCATGCAACGCGGCCTGATCGACCATCGGGCCGGTTAAGAGCGTCTCGCCGTTGTCTTCCAGCGTGATGCTCAGGCCCTCAAACCAGTTTGTCCAGTGACGACCCAGATGGCCCTTGATTCTGATCTGATAGACCAGTGGTTGACCGGGATCAATTTCCGAGTTGATTTCGTTTGACATGACTCTGTCCCTGATGTGGCCGGTCAGAACCGTCTCTGCCACTTGCTTCATGTAGAAGTCGTGTATCTTCTATCAAGGAGTATAGCTTCTCTCTGGGGGGAACAGGGAGATACTAAAGGAGTGTTTGGGGTATTGTTCTATCTTCTCTACGGTAGGAACAGGGAGATACTAAAGAAGTGTTTGGTGTCAGGAATACCATAACATCACCATTTCTGACGCGTAAAGTCGCCAGCAAATTGAGCTTGAATGGATGAGCCAATAATAGTTTTTCTGACGCATAACTTCGCCTGAACTCCATTTTGACCCATAATCATGCCGTGAAAAGTTGAGCACAACGGCGGACAGATTTCCTGCTCAACATCTTGTAAAACGCCAATTTCTAGGCGAGCATAGGCGTCAAAACGGCGATGATAAGCTTCAATAGCTCATTTTTCAAGCCAAACCAGAGCATGCCGACACTCTGTCAACCCTTTTCTCTGCGCATTTTGCTGATGCCAAATGGGAGAGGAAGCCTCGAATTCTCCCACCATGCAAAACACTCGTTCCCATTTCCGCTCGCAACCTTTTCTCATGGCAAAACACTTCTAGGAACAGCCAAGCATCTTCTTGAGGCAGAGTTTCTTGTCAAGGGTCAAGATCCTGCGTATCAGCTGTGTTGGTGGCT
>DATGGW010000334.1:0-3549 GCA_035308345.1 Ktedonobacteraceae bacterium
TATGGTGTGCGAGCATGCGTCAGAGTCTGGGAGAGCGTTTCTTGCCACAACCGGCGCTGAGTTTGCTTACGCCGAGCGTGAGATGTGGCTGGGAAGATTGCGAAAACGCGGGCGCAGAACAGAGGGATTGTCGATGCGGCAGGCCAACGCCGGGGATATCGAAACCATTGTTTCCTTGCTGGCAACCGACAGTGGCAACTTTGCCGCTGTAGAAGAGCATGTGATGGACTTGATGGGCAAGCCTGGTGGATATCGCCTCTATCTCGCAACACTGCATGGTCAGCCGCTTGGAACGGTGCGCCTGGATTTCATGCAGGAAGTGATTGGTATTTATGCCTTTGAGGTACGTCTGGGATATCGCGGGCTGGGTTATGGACGAGAGATGCTGGAGCAGCTCATTCATATCGCGCAGGCTGAGAGCGATAAACCCATCATGCTAGATGTGGAAACCGATAACACCAATGCCGTCGGGTTGTACCTCTCCTGCGGTTTTGAGGTTAAGACGACATATGATTATTATAAATTAAGCCTGGAGAAAATTATTTCATGCACTGGTTAGAATTGACGGTGCAGGCGCACCCCGAAGCTATTGAATCGGTCAGCGAACTGCTGAGTCAGTATACGCCGGGCGGCGTGGCTATCGAAGAACCCATTGAGCTGATTGACGAGGGACAGGATTACCGCGTGCTGGTTGGCCGACCCGTCAAAGTACACGCCTACCTGCCGGTTGATGGCGCGGAAGAAGAGGCGCGCCAGCGTGTGGCCGAAGGGCTGTGGCATCTATCCAGCCTGGGAGCGCACTTTGTGGGCGATTTGCAAACGCGCATCGTCGACGAAGAAGACTGGGCTAACGCCTGGAAAGATTACTATCATGTTACGCACATCGGCCAGAGACTTGTGATTCGTCCATCCTGGCGGGAGTATACGCCGCATGGTGACGAAGTTGTGCTGGAACTTGATCCCGGTATGGCCTTTGGCACCGGTCTGCATCCCACCACGCGCATGTGCCTTGAGCAGGTAGAGCGGTACACGTGGCCTGGCATGCGCGTGCTGGATGTTGGCACCGGTTCGGGCATTCTGGCCCTGGCGACGGCGAAACTGGGCGCGGAGAGCATCTACTGCATCGATAACAGCAGCGTAGCCGTCGAGAGCGCCACGGTTAACGCGGCGGCCAATCGCCTGGGCGAGCGCATTAGCGTTATACTGGGAGTGCTTGATGAGGCAGAAGCGACTCGTTTGGCAAACCAGTTTGACCTCGTGCTGGCAAATATCATCGCCCGTGTGATCGGCTCGATTGCCCCGCAAATCGCGCAGGTGCTGGCGCCCGGTGGTTTACTCATCGCCAGCGGTATTATAGGGGAACGCCGGCACGAAGCTGAACAGCCATTGCTTGCGGCGGGCCTGACGCTGGCCGCTGAGGTGAAGATCGATGATTGGGTCACACTGGTGATGAGGAAATAAGATGCATCGTTTCTTCGTAGCGCCTGAACTATTAACGAGTCTGATAACAAACATTGTTCTTCCCAAAGATGCCGCTCACCAGGTTCGTGATGTGCTGCGTCTCCAGGTCGGCGAACAAATTATGCTGCTGGATAATAGTGGGGATGAGGTACTGGCGAGCATTGCCGGCATAAGTAAGGCCAGAGTAGATGTTCAACCGGTTGAACGCCGCGCCGGGGCGAGCGAACCGCAGGTGCGTATCATATTGTGCCAGGGGCTGCTCAAATCGGCGCGCTTCGAATGGATTCTGGAAAAAGGCACCGAGTTGGGTGTCGCCGTCTTTTCGCCTATCCTCTGCCGCCGCTCTATGGCCGGTTTAGAAGATGCCGGTACAGCGAAAACCCAACGCTGGCAGCGCATTATACAGGAAGCGGCTGAGCAATCGGGACGCGCGCGTCTGCCGGAGCTATTGCCTATTCGCCCGCTTATGCGCGCCCTCAACGACATTCCGCCCGGCGCGCTTGCGTTGATGCCCTGGGAAGAAGAACGCGCTGTGGGACTGCGTGATGTATTGCGGGAGGTCCGTAGGGGCGTGGATGGAGAGCCTGCAATCACCGTTGTTATTTTCATTGGTCCAGAGGGCGGTTTGATGGCGGACGAGGTTAAATTGGCGCAGCAACATGGCGCGCAGGTGGTATCGCTGGGGCCGCGTATCCTGCGCGCCGAGACTGCGGCGCTGGCAGCGGTGGCCAGCGTGATGTATGAATTGGAAGGGTAGCCAAGGCGGGCGATCACAAGATCGTACCTGCGGATTTGACCCAACCTGTTCTACATGCTATCATAATGCAACACGAACAAACCAGCACGCGTATTTATAGGCTGTGAGAGATGTATGATGTTGCGCCTGGCGTCTTGCAGCGCCTGCGTGAGGCTGATATTATCAGTCGGGCAGGGCTGGCGATAGCGTCACAGGGTCAAGAGTATTGCCGTTCAGGGGCTGTCCATTCAACGTATCGCCAGGGAGTGCGGCTCTCTGGTATCGTTGATCTCTCAAATTCGTCCGTCAAAGAAGGCGTAACAGCGACAGATGCCGCAAAAGCATTAGAAAATCACTCCTTTGATCGCTATAATGTCAGTGTTGAATTACACGACATGCATAGCTGGAATGTCGTCTGTACTTGCGCTATGGTGACTGATGCCCCGGAAGTGATCTGCGCGCATGCCGCCGCGTTGCTCTACCAGTGGCTAGCTCATCCGTTCACCTTTGTCCCTCCAGTTGATGCCGCTTTTGATCTGCCTGCAGCGGGAACTCTGAATTATACCCCTGCGCTGCGTATGCCTGGCCCGGCGTTGAATACCTCCGATACACTGTCACAACTGGCGTTGGGCGACCTGCGCGGCATGGCGCGCGAATATGATATAGCCACTAACGGGATTGGCAAGTCGGAGCTGGTAGAGGCTATCATCGACAATCTCCGGCAGCCCGAAGTGATACGGCGCGTCGTTGGAACGCTGGAGAAGACCCTTCGCCAGTTCTTAGCCACCCTCACACTCGCGGGCGGACAAATGAACGATGAAGAGTTGCGCAGCCTTTTTGAGCGTTTCTCACTTGGCAAGCCTGAAAAACTGCAACAGATGCTCGTCGCTCTACAAGGGAAGGCATTGTTGCTGCGCACAAATGTGAATATGTCATTCCAACCACGCAGCAGTTTAAACTCCTCGCTGCTCGATGTAAATTGGTACGTGCCGTCAGAGGTGCGCGCGGCTCTGCGCATTGCGCTGCCGATTACCACCTTTAACGTAGAGGAGCAAGTCGCTTCCTCCAATATAGAATACGCTGAGCCGTTTCAATTCCTGGCAGACCTGTTGCTTGTCGCGCGCGCGCTGGATGGTTATCGCATTGAGCGCGATGACAGGCGCAGCGAGCGCGGCGGTAAAAGCAATACAGGCAGTCTCGCGCGCGCCCTGAATACGCAGCCTACTGATGGTTCGATTGCGCTGCCCGCGCCAGCCGGGCTGCCCCCTGCCGCGCTGCTGGAATGGTTACAAGCGGTCGTGCCTCGTACCTCAGCCTGCTTGCGTTTCGCCTTTTGCGTCCTGCGCCTGGCG
>DATGGW010000335.1:0-4778 GCA_035308345.1 Ktedonobacteraceae bacterium
TTTGAAGGCGCAGATGCCTATGCCACGACGTTACGAGAGGTGACCGGCGCGCTCGATGAGCTTTTTCTCCTGGTGATTGTAGGCGAGTTCAACGCGGGCAAGTCTGCCTGCATCAATGCCCTCCTGCATACAAATGTGTTGGAGGAAGGTGTCGTCCCTACCACCACCCGCATCACCATAGTGCGCTACGGTGAACAGAACGAGCAGCAACAACGCGATAATGCTATTTTGGAGCTTCACTATCCCGCTGACTTCTTACAAGATATCAGCATCGTTGATACCCCTGGTGTCAACGCCGTACTGCGCGAACACGAACGACTCACCGAAGAGTTTATTCCACGCAGCGACCTGATTCTCTTCGTCACCTCGGTAGATCGCCCTTTTACTCAGAGCGAGCGCATATTTCTGGAACGCATTCGTAACTGGGGCAAAAAAGTGATCGTCGTCCTCAACAAGATCGATATTCTCCAGACGCCTGAAGCGTTGGCGGAAGTTGTGACCTTCGTGCGGGAAAACTGCAAAAACCTGCTGGGTTTCCAACCGGAGATATTCCCTGTGTCGGCGCTGCAAGCACAACAGGCGCGCACGGCCATGGGACACGCGGCTGTCGAACTGTGGGATAGCAGTCATTTTGGGCAGCTAGAAGAATATCTCTTTCGCACGCTGGACGAGAAAGAGCGCGTGCGCTTGAAGTTGCTTAGTCCGCTGGGGGTCATGCAGCGCCTGCTCAATGAAACGCAACGTTCCGTGGGGCAGCGGGCCAACTTGCTTGCGGAAGACGCACGCACAGTTGCCACCATCGAGGAACAACTACGTTTGTATCAGGAGGATATGGAAACGAACTTCTCGCACCGGCTCGGTGAAATCGAAAACATTGTGCTGGAGATGCGCGAACGTGGCGATCGTTTCTTCGATAGTACCATCCGCCTGGGCCGTATATTTGACCTGCTGCAAACCCAGCGCATACGCAGTGAATTTGAGCAAGAGGTAATCGGCGATAGCGCGCCGCGTATTGATGTGACGGTGCAGGGACTTATCGATTGGCTCGTGGAGCACGAGCATCGTCTCTGGCAGGACGTAATGGAGTACCTGGATCGCCGCAGCCAGGTGAGCGCGCGGCGCGACAGCGAGATGGTCGGTTCCGTCAGCAGGCAGTTCGATTACAACCGGCGTACCTTGCTCCAGTCGGTAGCACGCACAGCGACCACCGTGGTCGAAACGTATGATCGCCGGGCTGAAGCGCAGGAGCTTTCAGAAGACCTGCGCACTGCGGTCGCTCAAACTGCGCTTGCCGGCGCGGGCGGCATCGGATTAGGGGCCGCGATTGTGGCTATTGCAGGCGCCGCCGCCGCCGCCGATGTGACCGGTATCATCGCGGGTGTGACGCTAATCAGCCTCGGACTTTACATTATCCCGGCCCGGCGCACGCGTGCCAAACGCAACTTTAACGAAAAGATGCAAGAACTGCGTACCCGGTTGCACAATGCGATGAACGAACAGTTTCACAAAGAGCTTAACAATGCCATCAATCGCGTGCGGGATGCCATCGCACCCTATACTCGTTTTGTACGCGCCGAACAACAGAAAACCGAGGCTATGCAGGGTCAACTTACCCGCCTGAGCAGCGAAGTGACGAAGCTGAGAGATACGATAGGGGATTAGGTGACGCTTCGCTCTTTACTGCTATGCTCAACGCGCGCGCCGATCTCGCGTATGTCCTGGTAACCCTCGTCGCAAACTAGCACGAAGTGATCAATAGCGCCTGCATGCAGGGCGCTGGTCGCGAGCGGGTCCTCGTGCATGGTAAGCAGCGCTGCCTGTATTGCGCGTTTCAGAGCTTTATCTACTGTCCTGGCGATAACCACGGGTGGAACGCTGGAAGGCCCTAACATGTCGATGACGCGCAGTTCTGCCGCCGCCGCGCAATCGTTGGCAAAGAGTACATCGAGCACCTGCGAATCGACTGCCGTGGCGTCGGCCTGCCCTTCGAGTACCAGCGCGATGGAGCGTTGGTGGGAACCTGATGCAATCAATTGGCCGAAGAAGTCAAGGTTTTTGCCTCGTTCAAGCAGGCTAAAGCACACAATATTCCAGCCTGAGTGCGATTCTCGCTGGTTGAATGCCCAGGTACAGCCCTGCAAATCAGCGAAGGATGTGTAGGGACTTTCATTACGCACAATCACATCCGAAAAGTAGATAGGCCGGTTTTGGTAGCGTTCTCCCCGCAGGACGGGCGCGACGAGAAGCTCAATAGGGCACGAAGGTGAGTCTGCCATCTGGACGTATGGCAAGCCGCACATGAAGGCTATATCCACCTTTCCTTCAGCCAATTCGTTGAAAGATTGTCCAACGGTCAGCGTCGTTGGCTGGCTTATTTTTTCACCCACGTAGCGCGCGATGTACGCGTAGGTTGCGTAGATACTGGGCGCGAGGTATGTTGCAAAACGGATCATTTCAACTTTTCCAATCGCTAAGGAAGCTCTGATCTTTAACCTCTACATGCGCTCCAAGCATAGGATGCAGTTCCATGACGGGCGAGTACTTACTGGCAGGGACCGTTTTCCCCAGCGCCTCCGCCATAGCTCGCACGTGGTGAGGAGCGCCTCCACAGCAAATGCCGATATAATTGACGCCAATAGCCCTGGCCTTGCGCGCAAATTCGGCCATTTCAAAGCGGTTGCATAAAAAAGGTTCAAGCGCGAGCGGAAAGGCTTGCTGTCCATCACCAGTCCGCAATGACTCGAAGGTGGGATGCTGCGCGCTGGTTTTGTATGGTACCGGCTGAGCAGCAACATAGCAGCTAACCGCAGAACGGATTTTTTCGATGATGGGTAACATAGTCTCCGGTCCGCGGTCGCAGTTCAAGCCAACGATATCTGCGCCTGCATCGGCCAGCATTTTGCACGCCTCAACGTAGTCGTATCCATCGCGCGTTGTGTGCGGCTGAACCGACGCAAGCGTGACCATTGCGGGCAGGCCGAATTGCTTGATTACCTCAAGAGCGACCAGGCTCTCGCCCAGGTAGTCGTTGGTCTCAGATATGACAAAATCTATGCCTTCTTCTACCGCCCAGGTCAATTGCTCCTCGTACATTGCGCGCACGACGCGGGAGGTCTCCCGCGCGTTGTCTGGATCATACGCCCAGGTATTGCAGATATTGCCTGCCACCAGTGCATCACCCTCGCGCGCGACCTCGTTGGCAAGCCGTACCGCCTGCCTGTTCATGCGCTCCAGGTCGCCTTCTCTGCCTACATCTCTCAGCTTCTCGCGATGAGCGTAGTAGGTCAGAGCAACCACGACATCACTGCCCGCTCGCAGGAACTCGCGATGCAGTTCTTTGACCGCATGCGGGAAATCAAGCACAACTTCGGGAACGTAAGGCCCGGCCTTGATATACCCGCGACGCTCAAGTTCAAATACATATCCTTCGGCCCCCTGGACAATGCCCTCTTGCAGCCTTTCCAGTATGCCTTTTGTCGTGTTTCTCATGTTCTGCTCCTTCTCTGTGTGCCCTGGCTCGGCAAGAACCTGTTCGGGGAGAAACGGCTGATGTCGTAGATCGTTCCGTCCTGTAGGGCCAGGTGCATCAGCGCCCGGCCAACCCAGGGCGCGTATTTGTAGCCGGTGCCGCGCCAGCCTACTCCAACGGCGATACCTGGAAATCCTGGCAGGGGGCCGAGGATAAAATTATCGTCGGCCACCAGATCATAGAAACATTGATCGACCTCTGTCACATCGACCGCTGCGGCGTCTCGTAAGGCTGGCATGCACTCCTCCACGAAGCCGACGATATCGTGGATATGGGTGCGCGCGATTGTGGCATCGGGCGGGTTATAAAAGCCGATTTTTACGCCGGGTGTTCTGTCGCTGTAGATGGGGTGGCCGTAGATACCGACATCGAGATAGGCGAAGACGGGTAAAGCTTCAGCCGTAAACTGCGCCTGCTTTTCTGGCGGGGGAATATAATACTTGCACTGGCTGGGCCGGTCTGGTTGGAGAGGGAATTGCACATCACAGCCCGTGATACGCTTCAGAATGTCGTTCGTGCCCAACCCGGCTGCAATCACGAGTTTATGCGCGGCAACCTGGCCTGTATTAGTACTCACTACCAGGTGGCCTTGCTGCTGCTCAATCGCGACGACCTCGACTTCTTCAAGGATGTTCACATGCTGTGCTTGCAGAGCGTTTTGCAGCGTGCGCGTGACGACTGGAACATAGATGAAGCCGGCCTCGACATCCAGTCGTCCCAGGTCGACATCAAATTGCGGGAAACGCTGCTGCAGGGTCTCGCGTGTGAAGGCTTCGGTTTTCAAATGGAGACTGGTGAGTACATGGTAACTTTGCTCTGCATAGGTCCCGGCAAGCTGGGGCGTTACACTCTCTTTGGCGATGTTTAAACAACCACAGTTGACGATGAATGGTTCTGCCGCCTTACGCTCCAGTTCCAGCCAGAGCCTGCGCGCCTCGTAAGCCAGCTTCGCGTAGAGTGGGTCGAGATAATCGTTCCTGATGGATCTCGTGTAGCCGAACGAGGCCGTCCTTTTATCACCGGTGCGCGACTTCTCGATAATGGTGATCTTGTCGCTAAAGGGAGCGGCTGCGTAGGCCGTCATGAGTCCCATGATGCCGCCGCCGATAATCACCAGGTCCTGTATTTCAGCGCTCATCTATCTCTATCCCTTTTTCTGCGTAGGTAGGGACGCGATTGATCGCGTCCACTAACATGGCTCAACTTGTCAATGTGGACGCGATCAATCGCGTCCCTACAGAACTGTTCT
>DATGGW010000336.1:0-2683 GCA_035308345.1 Ktedonobacteraceae bacterium
CGCTGCGCACCGCCTCCCGGCGCAACTACACGCGCCCAATCACTGGCGTGGTCACTGGAGAGCCAGGGATACTTCACTTTGACCCGTCCGTACCCGTCGGGGTCCTGATTGTCGGTGACGATACCGATAACCAGTCCAGTCAGTGCGGGCGTCTCAGCTTCCTTGCGCGTTAGCAGACTGAACAGAGTTGATGGATGATGGCCCGAAATGTTAAAGCGGGTGACATAGCCCTCGTGAGCATTGTAGGTATGAAGCGTGCTTGTGACGTAGTAAGTGCCGCTAAAGCGATCGCCCACCGCTTTTACCTGTACCGATGCACCTGCTACCAGAGATGGGTCTCCGCCGCAAGTGCCATCCGCTTCGATGAAGCAGCCAGCATGGCGATCAGCCTCTGCCTGTGCCAGCGTATCGGCCATGGCTTGAGTGCGAACAGGACGGTCGGCCACCAGCACCTGCGCGTCAATCTTGAAGGCTCTATGCGCCAGTTCGCCTCCACCGCTGGCCTGTCCCACTTGAGGCGTTCCCTGCCCCTTCATGGCCTGCCCGACAATTTCTTGCCGTGTGGCAGGATTCCAGCCACGAGCGGTGACGCCATCTACCTGTCCAATGGTGGTCAAGCGGGGATGGAACTCGCGCAGAGTAACCCCCCATTCCAGTTCGATAGGCTGCCCGTTGCTCTGAAGTGCTTCGCAGTGAAGCGTTTTGCCCTGCACATAGAGGAGGTAACCTAGCGCCGCCGCTCGTCCCTGGAGAAAGGTGAGATTGGTCTCGTTGTTCTGAAAGACGTAGGGATAAATCTGGTTTGCTGGTCCCACCTGCGCCTGTAGGCCCACCTCTTGCGCTAGCTTTTTTACAAGATCATCGTCGCCTACATTTAGAAATGAGCGTACGTGCCGCCCACGTGCGAGGCGGTGCAACCTGTCGAAAGCGCGAATGATCAACTGGTGGGTACTGGCCGCGAAGTCCGGCTCCAGCTCTACGATTTCACCATCAAAGAGTACCTTTTCCTGGCGTCCCGTTCGTGCCGAGACCTTAACGGCCTTGCCCGGTACCAGGCTGGCATCATCAATCCAGTGCAAACGCGCATCATGGAGTACCAGCGTGGCGACATCGGGCAGGTGCAGACTGTTCTCCACGCTAACCTCGAGCAGGTCGCCCATAAGCTCTTCCGTTACTTCCGTGCCTTCGATCTGCACATATATCTGACTCAGTAAATGGTGATTATCGGGCATTGGGTATCTCCAACATCATTCCTGGTATCAATTGTCGCACTCGCGTCAGTTTGTTGGCGTCCGCGATAGAACGCCAGAGAGAAGGATCGCCATATTCTTTGTAAGCGATCCAGGCCAATGTATCGCCCTCGCTTACTGTCCACACGCGCTCGCCTCCCACACCGCCGGATGTCGGGTTCGTAGGTGGAAGATCTTGCTTATCCTGCACTTGCTGGAATGTGACATCCAGCGTTGAGCGCACAGGAGTACCATCGGAGAGAAAGAGGGTAAAATGTTCTTTGATGCTGGTAATGACGGCCTTGAACGTCCAGGTCGATCCCCATTGGAAGATCACAATGGGGGGACGACCTTTCTTATGTTTGGCGGAGCCGCCCAGGTCTGGCAGGTGAGTATCTACCTTCATCATGTCCCAGATAGCTTCGGTAAAAGCCTTACGTACATCCTTTGGGGTTCCACCATCCTCCGATCCGTTTTTGATGTTGGAATAGGTATCAAAGAAGAGCTGCATCTGGAGCGTAGCAGGCTTTCCGCTACCGAAATCAAAGCGAGCAAGGTTCGATCCCTTGCGCTCTTTTGACGTCCAGGTATTTTGCTTGCTAAAAGTATACTCCTTTGGGTTGAACATACACTCTACCTTGTTGCCATGATCGTCGTCCCGAATGATAGCGGTTGTTAAACTCATGCCTGCCATCTGCGTCTCCTCTTACCCCTCGCGCCGGTACTCGACTCCCAACCGGCGTTTTAAACGTGTATAGACCTGTTGCGCCAGCGCATCCAGGTCAGGCTCAGGAGCTTGTAACGTGTCAGTTGATAGTTGCGATGGTGCCTGCGTTTCCTCTTCGTCCGAACCCCTTTCAATTCCGGCTCGTTGCGAGAGTACATCCGAGGTCCCAATCGAGGAGCCAGCAAGGGTCGCTGCACGCTCTCCACCCTGAGTTCCTCCCATCAGACGGTCGGGCTGCGACATACTGGTGACATACGACACCCCGTTCTCTGCCGCGGGTGGCTGTGCTACGAACCAATCGGGCAGAGGCTCCCAGGGAGCAGGCAAACCTCCCCAGTTCTCACGCTCATCCCGCGAATGAGGCGCGGACATAGAACGCATCTCCCCGGTGGGCAACGCCTCAGACCCATGTACAGGTTCTGAAGCAAGCGGCTCTAGCCGGTCAACCCGTGCCTGCGCTGTACGTTTGACGCGGCTTTCGACTCGCCGCGCCAGAGCTTCTTCACCCATTACAGACGATTGGCCTGGCTGAGTACGTGCAATGGGAGGGATGAAGCGCGGATCACGCTGCCGCGCCACATGAGCAAACTCGTGCGCCAGCAAACCTAACGTCTCCGGCGTATTCTCCGGGTGAGCTGACGCTACCTCCACATGCCCTCCGGTTGCGATAGCGTCAGCACGATAATCACCTGTGATCTGCTCAGCCAGTGTATCCCGGTAAATAGGG
>DATGGW010000337.1:0-6670 GCA_035308345.1 Ktedonobacteraceae bacterium
TCGATTTCCGCCTGCTGGTTCTTCATACCGGTTTCAAAATCGGTGGAGCGTTCAACCTGACCCGTCACCAGCACCGTTCCATTGACCAGGAACGATGGACCGCGCTCGACCAGCAGTTCGATACCCTCGCGCTGTAAGTCATGCAGCGACGGCGGCGGCAAATCCAGAACTTTGTCGTCGTTGTAGATAAGGCGGCGTTTGAGAAAAGCGTCCGGGTGCAGCAGAATAGGCATACGCCGCTTACCTAGGCGATCGAGGAAACCATCCAGCCCATGTGTATGGTCTGCATGACCATGACTGAGCACGATGGCCTGTACTTCGCCGAGGTGTACGCCCAGCACATCGATGTTATGCAGTGCACCATCCGGCGTGACGCCCGTATCAAACAGGATGGTTTGGCGCCTGCCCTGGTTGATGACGGTTATCAATGTTGACACGCCGTGTTCAGCGCGCAGTTGAGTACGTGTGAAGTGATCCTGTTGCAGTGGATAGCGTTTGGCCACCGGGGTTGAAGCCATCAGCACATCCAGGCTGTTATCCATGATGGCTGTAATCTCAACACCATCAACAGTGGGTAAAGTGAGCATCGGCGACATGAATCGGGATTCCTTTCTTACGAATATGCGCCATATGTATCATATTGTATCCCACCATACATGTAGTGGGAAGAATTTCAGAGCGACCTCAAATTTTTTATGCTATACTACCAGGTATAATTGTTCCGCTGGTTGGGTCATTCTCCGTTGAGAGGTCGATAGCATGCAGGTCCCTGTGCGTGACTACTGGTCAGTCTGGAAGCAATTTGTGCTGCATGGGGTGATGCAGGATGAGGCGCTTCCCCCGGCTCTCATACAATCGTGGAAACGCTGCGCTGCCCATGGCCTCGACCCCTATGGCGATGTGAATTCTGAAGAGACCACTCAATCAGTTTCGTCCAGCATTTCACGCCAGTTGCTTTCTCTAGTGCGTCCCGTGATGGAGGATCTGCACCAGTTCATAGAGGGGTCTTCCTGCGTGGTGGTTTTCGCCGATGATGAAGCGCGTATAGTGGACTGCTTCGGCGACCAGGATATACAGGTGGAACTGGAACATCTTGGTTTGAAAACCGGCGCGTCCTGGCACGAAGATCGCCAGGGTTCAAATGCGCTGGCGCTTGCCCTGCAAGAATCTTTCCCCTTACAGCTTGAAGGTGCTATGCATTATCTTGCCGTCTTGCATCCGCTCTATACCTCCGCAGCGCCGGTGCATGATCTGCTGGGGAGCGTTGTCGGCATTCTGGGAGTGGTTGGGCGACACGATAACAGTCACCCGCACACGCTGGGCATGATTACTGCGGCAGCCCAGGCCGTCAGCAATCAGTTGCAGATGCAGGTGTGGTTAAGTAATGCAAACGATCTGCTTTCTGAACTGAAAACCATATTGCAAACCCTGCCGGAGGGAGTGCTTTTACTGCGCCGGGATGGCGTCATCTCCCAGATGAACGGACCTGCCGGTACCATGCTTGGCCTGTCGCCCACAAAAGTGGCGGGGCGGCGTCTCAGTGATGTGCTGCCTCTTCCCTCGGCTCTGGCGCAAGCGATCAACCGCCAGCAGCAGCTTTCAGACGAAGAACTCGTTTTTGATACCTCGCACGGGCGCGTGACCTGCCTCTGCTCTCTCAAGGCCATCTCCAGTTTTCGCCTGGAAACAGGGTTGGAAGATATCGTCGGCTCGACCGGCCTGGTGATTGCGGAGCCGGTGGTGGCAGACGGCTTCGTGATGATCCTGCGCAGCATCGAGCGCGTGCAAAAACTGGTCAACCGTATGACGGGCGCGCGGGCGCGCCTTACCTTCGCCAACGTTGTGGGTGAGAGTTCTGCCTTGAAGGAAGCCATGCGCCTGGCGCGGCTGGCTGCCACAAGCAACTCCACGGTTTTGCTGCATGGCGAAACCGGCACAGGAAAAGAGATTTTCGCGCAGAGCATCCACAATAGCAGCGCGCGCGCCGATGGGCCATTCGTCGCCGTCAACTGCGCCGCCATTCCACGCGAGCTCATCAATACCGAGCTGTTCGGTTACGAAGGCGGCTCGTTTACGGGCGCAGACCGTCAAGGACGTTCTGGTAAATTTGAGCAGGCGCACGGCGGTACTTTATTCCTCGATGAAATTGGCGATATGCCGCTCGACCTGCAAACAGCCCTGCTGCGCGCAATCGAAACCCACACCGTCGTGCGCATCGGCGGGCAGCGCGTCATCCCGGTGGATGTGCGAATCATTGCCGCGACCCATAAAGACCTGCGCGAGGAAGCCCGGCGCGGCAACTTTCGCGCTGACCTGTTCTATCGTTTGAACGTCCTGACCATTTCTATTCCCCCTCTGCGCGATCGTGTCGATGATCTCCCGTTGCTGGTACAGCACTTCTTGCAGCGTCAAAGCCGCGTAGTGGGACGCGCACTGACCATTGGTCCCGATGCAATGGTAGCCATTCAATCATATAGTTGGCCAGGCAACATTCGCGAACTAGAAAACACACTGGAACGTGTCACCTACCTGATGCCGAAATCGACCATCGGTGTTGAAGATCTGCCTTTCGAGTTGCAGCAAAGCGCCGAACGTGCTGAAACAATAAACCTTTCCTTGTCTTCATCGAAGTATCCTTCCCCCGCAGAATCGCGCCGACAGACATCTTTGCCGTTCACCAATGGAATGAATAAGTCTGCAGCACTGAAAGAACAGAGCAGCCAGGCCGAGATGCAGGCCATAATACAAGCGCTGCAGGCCAGCGCTGGACAGGTAACGCGCGCGGCTGCTCTGCTTGGCATCAGCCGCACTACCTTGTGGCGTAAGATGGTGAAGTACAACCTGGACCCAGCGCATGATGCCCCACTCCATTTATGATGAGACGTTTCAATACTGTAACACCACGTTGCACCATTGTAACACCACGTTGCAATGGTGCAATTCTGCAACATACTTAGTAAGGCTTTTATTACTGATCGGCGCTGCCGATTTACCATATATCGCGAGATTTTTGTCGTTAAAAATCCTGTGATTATCCTTCTCAGGCATTGTGAGTATTCTTGATCTCTAGCCCATTTCTGCTTAGTCTCTAAACTGGCACGGATATTGCACCAAGTAAATTATGGAAACCATACATCAATGGTAAATAACATGCTAGTCAGAGAGGAGGTATGCAGGCGCGATCTTTTATGGGCGAGTTAACTCACTTCATCCGTCGAACATTACATACACAGCTCGAAAGGAGGATGTCTGCCACTTAGGTAGACACCAAAAGTATGGATAGGATACCAACACTTACTCAGAAGTTTGTGGCCGAAATGTTAGGAACTTCCTTCCTTACATGGATTGGCGCAGGCTCAATTACAGCGGCAGTTTTTCTTCTTAACGGCGCCAAACCCCCATTGGCTTTCTCGATGGCCGACCTCGGCATGATCGCCCTGGCATTCGCCTTCGCCATTGCCGCGATGGTCTACACCATCGGTCACATCTCCGGGTGTCATATTAACCCCGCAGTTACTTTTTCTTTGGCCGTTACCAGACGCATCAGTTGGAGTGAGGCAGGAGTATACTGGATCGCGCAAATCATTGGCGGCCTCCTGGGCGCGCTCGTGATTGCACTCAGCTTTGGTTGGACAAAGGCGGCGACGACCGGCCTGGGACCGACAGACTTTGGCAACGCGATCTCCCTTTATGGAACAGGCGGTGGCTGGATTGTCGCCATCGCGATGGAGACGATTGGCACCTTCTTCCTGCTCCTGGTCATCATGGGAACGGCGGTGGATGGCCGCGCTCCTGCCGGTTGGGCAGGCTTAATCATTGGCTTGATGGTCGCCGGCGAAATCTTCGCCTTTGGCCCGATCACCAATGTGGCACTCAATCCCGCGCGCCTTTGGCCCTGCTCTCGTGCAGGTCCTCCTGGGCGGGAAATATGATCTTTCCCATCTCATTGTGTATCTCGTGGGGCCACTCCTGGGCGGCACGCTTGGCGTTCTTACGTATGACTTTCTGCAGCGTGCGCGTGTCGAGGGAAAACGCGAACTTGGCGGTGTAGCAGAGTCGGCTGTTGAGAACGTTCGCTAGCACGCTGCAACAGTATGGATTATCGAGATCCTGATCTGACACTCATCAAGAGAAAGAGGAGCACATGAAAAAGCTTATCAACAGTCCAGAATCGGTGGTAACGGATGCGCTGTCTGGCATGCAAGCCTTGCATCCAGAACTCATCCACGTTGACTTTGAGAACCAGGTCATTGTGCGCGCTGGTGCTCCGGTGCGTGGCAAGGTCGGCCTTATCTCCGGCGGCGGTAGCGGTCACGAGCCAATGCATGGCGGCTTTGTCGGGCATGGGATGCTCGACGCGGCCTGCCCCGGTGCGGTATTCACCTCGCCCGTCCCCGATCAGATGCTGGCTGCGACGCGTGCCGTCAATGGAGGCGCGGGCGTGTTGCACATCGTTAAGAACTACACCGGTGACGTACTGAACTTTGAAATGGCAGCGGAGCTGGCTGAGGCCGATGGCATCGAAGTCGCCAGCGTCGTAACCAATGATGACGTAGCTGTGCAGGATAGCCTCTATACGGCTGGTCGGCGCGGGGTGGGCGTGACCGTGCTGCTGGAGAAGATCGTAGGCGGGCTGGCTGAAACAGGCGCGTCTCTGGCGCAGGTGGCAGAGCTTGCTCGCAAGGTCAATACTCATGGCCGCAGTATGGGCATGGCCCTGACTTCCTGCACGGTTCCCGCAGCCGGCAAACCTACCTTTGAACTGCCCGATGACGAGATGGAAATCGGTGTCGGTATTCATGGCGAGCCGGGTCGCCGCCGTGTCAAGCTCGCGCCCGCCTCTGAAGTCACCGAAATGCTGGCAACTCCCATTATTGAAGACCTCAGCTTGAAAGCCGGTGAGCGCGTGCTGGCCTTCGTCAATGGCATGGGCGGCACGCCTCTGATTGAGCTGTACGTGGTGGCCAATGAACTTGCTAAAATCCTGAAGAGCAGGGATGTCACTATCGCTCGCTCGCTGGTTGGCAGCTACATCACCTCTCTTGAGATGGCGGGATGCTCGATTACCCTGTTGCGGCTCGATGATGAATTGACCCGCTACTGGGATGCGCCGGTGCGTACTCCTGCATTGCGCTGGGGTATGTAAATGGTGTAGCCGGGTGCTGGGCGTGAACCTGGTGTTTGCCTGTAAAGCGCTGCTTTCTGTGCTCGACTGCGCGTAGTACAATGTGCTAGATCAAGTAAGCTTTACGGGTGAGCGCGAGGTTCATCCCTATACTTTGTGGAGGAAACGATGCCAATTACGACAGAGGATATGGTGCGCTGGATCAACCAGGTTGCGATTGTGCTGCACGATAACCGCGATTATCTTACGCAGCTCGACTCCCCAATCGGTGATGCCGATCATGGCATCAACATGGACCGTGGCTTTAAGGCCGTCATTGAAAAGTTGCCGACGGTGGCGAATATGGATATTGGCTCGATCCTCAAAACGGTCGGTACGACGCTGGTTTCGACGGTTGGTGGCGCGAGTGGCCCGCTCTATGGAACGGCATTCTTGCGCGCTGGTATGGCGGCCTCTGGCAAAAACGAATTGTATGAAGGTGATGTCGTGCTTATGCTGGAGGCTGCCCTAGAGGGTATCAAGGCGCGTGGTAAGGCTCAAGCCGGCGAAAAGACTATGGTTGATGCGCTGACGCCCGCGATTGCTGCTATGAAAGAGGCCGAACAGCAGAATGTGGGCATGTCACAACTCCTGCGCCGCGGCAGTGACGCTGCCGAAGCAGGTATGAAGGCCACTATTCCAATGCTGGCTACCAAAGGACGCGCCAGCTATTTAGGTGAGCGCAGTATCGGACATCAAGACCCCGGAGCGACTTCGAGCTGGTTAATGCTGAAAACATTAGCCGACACCTGCGCATAAAGACAGCGAAGCGTGCATATTCTCGCCGTCGTAGTCATCGTAGGGACGGGGGCGGTGTTGATGTGGAGCGGGGCCCCTTGCGGGCGTCCTCATCCAAAGTTTACTCTTGCGGGCTAAAGGAGACACGTCCATGGTGGTAGGCTTAGTAATCGTTTCTCATAGCGCGCGCCTGGCCGAGGGAGTGGCGGAACTGGCGGGGCAAATGGCGCACGGGAAAGTGGCGATTGCGGTGGCGGGGGGAACAGCAGAGGATGGCTTAGGCACCTCTGTCGAGAAGATTCTCGGCGCGCTGCGCCAGGTAGACGGACCGAACGGTATACTGGTGTTGCTCGACCTGGGAAGCGCTGTCATAACAACTGAGATGGCCCTGGAAATGCTGAGCGCTAACCAGCGCAAGCGCATCCGCCTCAGTTATGCACCTCTCGTAGAGGGAGCTCTTTCGGCCGCTCTTGAAGCATCGCTTGGGCGTACACTGGCACAGGTGCAGTTGGCGGCAGAAAAAACGGCGCATGTCGAACATCTGCAATTGCTCAAACCACTGACCCAGGAGGAAAATACGACCGAGGAGCGCCTGCTACCCTCTGGAACACTACCCCCAGGTGAGACCTCGACACGCGAAGCACAGTTTACGTTGACCAACCCTGATGGGTTGCATGCCCGCCCTGCCACACTTTTTGTACAGACCGCCGCGCTCTTCCAGGCGCACGTCCGTGCATCGGGACACGGAAAAGAAGCTGATGCCACCAG
>DATGGW010000338.1:0-12701 GCA_035308345.1 Ktedonobacteraceae bacterium
CCAGGATGCCACCCTCGTCATGCGCATTTTCTATGCCACCAAACATCAACTTGACAGCAGCGGCTCGACGATTCCCGAAGCGCATCGCGACATTATCGTGCTGGGCGCAGCAGCGTATGCAATGGAAGCCTACCAGGTGCCGACCAACGACAATTTTGATTTTCAGGATGGCGCGTTACGCGATCGCATCGACGATACAAAAATTCCACAGGCGTGGCTAATGACGGCGCGCGCAAAAATGACACGCTTTGAAACGCGCTTACAGGAAATCAAGCAACAACGTGATTTCGCTGCCTCATCACGCGCAAACTGGGGTGATATTCCGGCGCGTTGGCCCCGCTTATGAGGGCGCGATAAATCAGGCCCCTACGAGGGCGCGATAAATCAGGCCCCTACGATTTAGGAGGGAGAAACAAACAATGCCTAATTTTCTCACTATACTCAACCTTGTCGCGACATTCGGGCTGATCGTGGGCGGTCTACTGGCCTATCACCACGGCTTTGCCCGCACAGCTACCGAGGTTCAGGAACGCGTAATTCACCTGCTGCAAAGCGAAATCGGCGCATTGCAGGATCGCATCGATGCGCTTGAGAAAGAGAATACACGCCTGAGCCGCGTCATCATGACCATTCGCGCCGCTCTGAAACGACGAGGGCTGCACATCAGCATCGATGGGGAGCTGGTGAGCATACAAGATCACACTGGGCGCCTCACGCAGTCCACGCGCATTCAAGGCAGTATGGGCTCCAGCCGCCAGCAAGACCAGGAGGAAGAGTAATGCCTTCCATTGGCCAGGATTGTGAAGTGATCCTTGATGGCAGCGGGTACTTCGTCAAACCAGGAACGTTTAGGATGAAACAGCCGCGCATACGCAAAGCGACGGTGCGGGCTGATGGCGGCGAAGCCTATGTGGACCTGGGAGCGGGTAGGCGCATGTGGAGCATGACCGTGTTGTGCATGAATGACCTGGCGAAATATGATGGGACCGCTACAGGACTCACAGGCCAGCAGTACCGCGATACGCTGCGCGCAAGCTATACATCTTCCGCCGGAACTACCGTATTGTTCACCGATCCATTAAGCGGGTTGGCCCTGTCTGTTCATTTCGATGGCTACGCTGAAGTAATCCACGATCTTCACATTCAGCAGGTAGCGCTTTCAAGCGGGAGTTCAGCCGCGCTTTCCTACGAAGTTGAGATAGAACTGGTAGAAGCATAAAAAGGTAGTACAATCTGCCTGTTTCTTGACTTATAAACATTACCTCATCTACACTCCCATAATAGGGGAAGTAGTCTAGCAGACACTCAAGTCATTTTGTAAAAGAGAAAATCACCATGCAAAATCAGGCACACCGTATGCGCGCAGCGCTTGTTCGTGTTGCCCTGCGGGTTGTTGGGGTGGCTTCGCTCTGTTTTGTAGCCCTGTCCTTGCTTGCACTCCACTCTGCTGCGAGCACTTACGCAACAAGCGGATTATTGAGCGCCGATGGCACTGTAATGAACTCTCCATACTCGGGTCCAGTAGGAGCTACCATCGCCGTGAGTGGTTCAGGCTGGACGGACGAGGCCAACGGCACAATGGTGTCATTTGGCTACATGGTTGGCTCCGATTGTTTTATCGTCACAGATGCTCAAAACGGGACGTTCCAGAACAGTGCCTTCAGTGGATGGTTTCGCTGGCCTGAGGGGACAGCCTTGGGTACCTACCGTGTCTGCGCGGTGTTTGGAAAGACGACGGCGCTTGCCGGAAGGTACACGGTGCTTTCATCTTCTCCACCAGGCGTAACAATCTCACCTTCCACGCTGTCAACTAACCAGCCGGCTACAATCACGGCGAGCAACTATTTTCCGGCTGGAACCCAGGTAAACTTCCTCTGGGTAACTTCAAACAACACAGTCGTAGATATTCTGAATAGCTCGTTCTCTGATGTCGGCGGTGTAGCAACTATGAATTTCACGACGCCAAACAATATGTCAATAGCCAGCGGCTCATACTTGATACAGGCATACGCGGGCAGCGGGCAGCCGCCGACACTCTTTGCTTCGACGAACTTCACTTATAATATAGCCACGGCGCAGCCTTCGCCGACGCCTGACCCGGCGTCTTCGCCATCCGCGACACCGTCGCCGGCTCCAACGCAAAACGCGACCATTACCACGACTCCGACAACCCAGGCAAGCGCGACAGCAGCAGCGGGAGCGACGCCCACCGCAGGCCCGACCCAGACCGTTGGGAGCAATCAGACGCCAACGTCGAACGGCGTTCCTTCTGGCAACAATGGTGGTAGCAGCACAGGCGGCTCCACAACAAGTTCGTCAAACACACTTTTACTGGTAGCCGGTGTGGTCGGCGTGCTTGCGCTCCTGATTGCCGGGCTTGTGCTGGCATCGATTCTTAGACGCAGGCGAAAAGCGACCTGGAGACAAATGACGGGCATACCTCCCAGTTTGCCCAATAGCGCGGCTACGCTTCCCTGGGCAAATCCACAGGGTGTCTTCATGAACAATGGAAATATGCCCTCCAATATGAGTAACGGCGCAATGGGCAATCCCAACGCCGGGACGTATATGCCTTATGCTCCGTATTCAGGACCCGGCATGGCCGCGCCGCAGGCGAACAACATGCCGGTTATGGCAAATTCCCCCATGAAGTCAACTATGCCAGCATGGCTGGCAACTTCGCCTTCTGGTAGAGCCACACCCGGCGCGGCTGGAAATGGGACAATGGTTGCGCCCGATGATCCAGCGTTAGATGCTATGCGGCGGCAGGCTCAATCAGGTCTATTTGTAACGCCACGATCATTCAAGGATGAGAGGAGTCAGTAGGATTGCGCTTCGTCGCATGCCTACATCGAGCCTGAGTATGCGCATTACAAAAGCTGAACAGGGAATCCGGCATACCATCCGGCCTACGATGCTCCAATGTCTCAACGGCATACTAGCGCTTGTGCTATCTTGTTCATGCGTGCTGTTCCTCATTTTTTTCGTTTTCAGGACGTCGGCGTATTCCAGCGTTGTGAATCATGATGTTATTGGCAAAGGGATTAGTGCTCCAGTGCAGACGATCACTCCGACGATCACTCTGACCATCCCTCTGACTCCTACGCCATCACCTACGCCGTCTCCCACCCCGTCACCTACGCCGTCACCTACGCCATCGCCTACACCAATACCAACATCCACGAGGCCAGCCACGCCGACAGCGACCGCCAGACCATCGCCAAACACAGCAGGCGCGCAAACATCAACGCCCGGCGCGACACCGACCAGCGCTGCATCACCAACCGTCACCGGCACGCCAGGAGTAGGCGCGAATCAAACGCCGGCCAGTTCGCCTATCCCGCCGAACAATCAGATCGATCAATCAGGTAAAGGCACAAACCAATCCGGCGCTACATTCCCATATGCATCTCTCATGATCGGGATGAGCTGCATTATCCTGATCGGCTCGCTGCTTTTACTCGCGTGGGGCATCTTACGCAGACGCCTGCTGCCCATGTCGTCGTCAAAGTTTGCCAGTGGGGCAGTTCCCTGGAACCGCACGCGCGTAAGCGATACTCAGGAGCAGGTGGCTCAATGGGCCCAATGGGGCGCCATGCGCCAGCGCAACTCATTCTCCCAACCTGGCAATGATGTGTACCATGCGCCATATGTCGCGCCATATACTGAAACTACGATGCCTAACACAGACCCTTATAACTATCCTGGCGACACGCAAGCTGAAAGTTTTGTGGACGCTCAGCCAGCTTTTCAGGAGCAGGAGCCCGCAGAACTTTCCGCAGATGTGACGGTGTTGAGCGATCCATATTTTCAGTCTATGATCCAACAGTATAGTCAGAGAGGGCAGTCTAAGAAACAACCGCCCGCAGAATCGTTATAAACATAAGCCCCTTTCTGGGTAGGGGCGGCCCTGGCGCCCAGTCCCTGGCCCCCGCCCTGGAAAATTAGCTAGAGGAGCATATGGTCGTACAATTACATGGTTTCGATTGGGTAGTTTATTCTGAACGCGTGATGCCGGCCTTTGAGCAGTGGCTGATCGAGGGCGATGAGACTGCTGTCCAGCAGCTTTTCGAGCAGACGCGCTGCGCGCACGAGGAGCGATTTTTGCCAGAAACTGTGCAGCGTCTGCGTGTCTGGCCGCGGGCGCGCGCCTTCGCGCAGACGCTGCCGCGCGGCCCCTATAGTCGACGCGAGTACCACAAGCTCTGCTCTGCCGAACACTTTACAGCGCTCAGCGATCGCTATTTGTATAAGCACGCGCCCCAACTCTACCAGCAATCCGATGCGCTGCGCTCGGTCTGGGGGGCCATTGTCGAAACGTATTGCCTGCCCTGGGCAACAAACTCCAGGCCAGAGCAACATCCCGCCAGCTTTTCACCAGTGGAGGGAAAAACACGCCGACAGCAATCAGTCGACGATACGGTTGCGCAAAGTGAACTTGTCTCGCTGCTGCAAGAGGTCGGCCTGGGCGAACTGGCGCAGGAGATTGGCGAGCTGTCTGCCGAAGTTGACGACATTGAATGGGAGCCAGAAGAGTCAGACGAGACCGCTGCGCAGTCGGATATTGAACACATAGATGCCATTGAGTTGATAGATTTTAATGCGGAGGAGGAAACAGAGGTCATCGTCGCGGCGCGCGGGATGCTGATTGGACATCAACCGAACTTGTTACACGTGCGCGGCTGGCTGGCGGGCATATCTGTGCGCGCGATGGCTCTATTTGAGTTTCTGGCATGCAGCCGCCGCTCCATGCCCTTTGGTTTTGAGGCGGGCGAACCATTTGGCGCGTTTGCAGGCTATCTCACCCCGGATGAAGTAGCGCAACTGGCAACATGCCTGGAAGAAGTTATTCCGCCCGACCAGGCAGCAGCGGAAGAGGACTATATCACGTTCCGCTACCAGCATCCGGGCCTTCCTGCTTCGTTTCGCCTGGTCGATGAGGTATTGCCCACGCATGCCGCTGAACTGCTGAAGGCCGTAAAGACGGCTTCAGGGCAGGGCTTAGGACTGATTTGCAGCGTAGAATAGACCTTGAAGCCGCTTGCTGGCATCAGGTTGGCTCTTCAATTCCCTGGAATATGGAGTCCAGCAGCGCCTGTTCACCTGCCGATATACCGGGCGCAAATTTCTGACGCAGCTGCAGCACGCGCAGCAGCATCGTGAGATGGCGGCTCACGGCTTGTTCACGCTCGGCGGGTTTCATCGACTCCGGGTCGTTGCCATGCAATAAGGCGACGATACGCTCTTCGAGTACAGTGAGCCAGGTGTTGAGACGCCGGGCTGTATCCTGCCGGTATTCCTGGTCGTCGATAAGCGATTGCGACATGTGGGTTTCCCTTTCTTTTTAATGGTTTAACGAAACTGTTCCCGCCCCTGTGGATGCATAGGATATTAGCGCAAACGGCGCAGCAGAACGCGGATATGGCTGCCGCCAGGCACGATGCCGACGGGCAATGCCTCGATAATCTCATATTTAGGCGCGGCGGCGGCGGCCAGCGCGGTTGCTGTAGGAGTATCCGCCACATAGACGACACCTGCAAAGTTGGTTGCAAGCGGCGCGATCATCACCATGTCGGCGTTGCGCTGGGGCGGCTGCCCGCTTGCATCATAAATCTGTGGATCAATCACCTCCTCTGGACGCATGATAAGCTGCACAGCCGCGTAGCTATAAATGCCGCTCGCCAGCGTGACAAACACCACCGTATGCTGGCGTCCGGCAAAGGTTTTCGGCACGACATTGAGAATATGCTGCGTTTTACGCGCATCCAGGGGCATGATCAGGCTCCTTTTTAATACGCGCCTGTTCCTCGCTGATGTCGATTTCCACACCGGCAAACTGGAAGAGCAGGCGCATGGCGGTTTCGTCGCTTACCCACCCCTGCGCTTTCGCAACGGTAAGGGCTGAGACGAGCATTTGCGAGGCGCTGGCGAGCGTCTGATGATCGGCTACATCGATTTCAGGGAAGATGATGTCATACTGTGTGTCGATGCTTGCCGCCAATCTTCCCGCCTTGCGCGCCTCGGTTAACACGCGATCGAGCACGGCGCGCAGCATAGCGCGCATTACAAACTGGCGGCGTTGAAACTTGAGGAAAGTAGGCAGGCCGACGCATCGCGTTTACCCTTACATCGGCCCAAGAAATCCGAAGGCTGATAAATGACCTGCGAGAATGGTTAGAAGCGGCATAATAATAAAAAACGGGTTTAGGACGCAATCCATTACCTAAGCCCGTTTTTACGGTTTTCCCCCCTTACTTTTTGTTGGTCTGCTTCTTGCGCTCGCGCATCTTTTCCAAATAGATGAGCAGGCGTTTTTGTTCCTCTGGCGTCAGCAATTTCCAGGCAAGCTCAGGAGACAATACGGCTATCGAGGTAGTTCCTTGATTTTCCATGCGCTTACACCCCCAGTAGTGCTACCGGCTTATTTTCCAAGACTGGCAACCAGGTGGTATTGACCCACACCAGATAGGGATCAATTGGATTGTGTACCAGTGTGAAGTAAAACAGGTGCTGGTACTGCATCTCGCCTGCCTCTTGCAGCTCAGTGGCCGTCCACTCGCGCATCTTCTTGAGGCGTTCCACACCCGCCGAGGTGGTGAAGGCGACGGTGATGCCGTTCACGCCGAATAGCTCCTTGTAGCCCTGGTTCCTGAGCATGTGCAGGTAGGCGCGGATGCGGCGGCGGAAGTATTTCTGTTCTTCGCTGCCTCTGTCGTGTTCGAGGACAATTGGTAGCCTGCCTTGTCTGCCGTCAGCAACGGTCACGCGGAAGAGCAGCAACGAGTCGGGTATGAGGCTGAACCCACCCCCTTGCCACTTCGCCTTGTAGGGCGTGTGCTTCAGTTCCCGCTCATGCCGGAACTCCTCTAGCCAGACACTCTTGCTTGACCGCTTGAGCAGCGCCGCCGAGATGATGATGTCGTTTAGCTCCAGTGTATGAGCAGCGAATAGGGCATGTTTATCCACTTCCTTTGATGATCTGAACGATTCGCTAATATCCAGTCCGGCTTGCTGCAAGTACTTGATAGCTGCCTTGCCCAGCGTGTAGTAATAGGGCGAACGGGTAAACTTGGTCGGTAGAGCGTCGAACTGCACATAGTCGTGATCGATCAGTGTGCGCAGCTTGGCTTTGACCGCTTTCAGTGAACCCATACTGTAGTGCAGACGGCAGAGTTGTTCGGCAGTTGCCAGATGCAAGTGATAGAGGCCGATAGGCATCTCCTTTGAGCCTCTCAGCAATATGTCGTAAGCAGGCGTGATAACGAATGGTGTTTCGATTTGATTAGTCGTCATTATTCTAACTCCTCCCATCTGGCTATGGGTGGCTCGTCATCCGAGGTATTTGGGCTTAATGGTTGCGAATCCGCTGGCTTTACCTGCCTGCAATATTTGTCCCTGGTTTGCACCTTTATGATGGAATAGTTTCCAAGTACCGTATATTCGTCCATCGGGGGCAGCGTGTCGTCAGTGTGAATCACGCCGACATCGTTCCCAGAGCGCACATAGGCTACTCTCTTCGGCAACTGCACCAGCCTTTGGGCTATATCCGATGGACTGACATTCGTCTTCTTGCCTATGGGGTGATCGGCCAGATAGCGCATGGTCGCCCGCAGGTGATAGAGAAAACAGAGAAGCTCTTCCTTGCTGTCTTCTGGCGCACGTGTCCAGTAGAGGCCATGACCACCATCGGCCACTAAATGCTCAGGGAAACGGACATCCGGCGACAGCAGGCTTCCCTTATTTGGTGCGTAGCGGAAGGCCGAGTAGAAACCCCTCCCACAGTTGGCAAAGCCAGAGACGATCTCACTTGGAATATGAACCTCAGCGTTGCCTGTCTTCATTACCTGGTAGAGCAAGTGGTTCAGGTACGGTGTCGGGTCGGCTACCCTCGGCTTGTCTTTGGGCGCCTCGACATTCAGCATCCAGTAACCGATGTGTTCAGACCGGAAACCTGGGTGGGTGATCTCGACCTGGCCGCTACGCTTTTGAGCCTGCAGCGGCAACACGTACCGCTCCGCGAACATCTGCACATCAAAGTTATCCGAGCCGTGGTGCAGCAAGTGCTCGACGGGTTTCGGGTCGATATCTTCAGGCTGGACTTCCGACTCGCCGCCCACAAACAGGTGCGCCATTTCCCTGGCATCTTCCGGTGTCACCTGGAAGCAGGCTTTGATTCTGGCGGTCATGGTTGCCGCTTGGAGAAATGCAGGTAGCTGGCTCCGATATTGGTGCGCTACTGTTATGCGCACGCCAAACTTTCGACCCTGGGTGAACATTTCACCAATGTCAGACGTAACAAAGTGCTGGAACTCATCAATGTACAAGCTGAAGCCAGGGCGCTGCTCTTCTGGTATATCCGCAAAGGAGAAGATGGCTGCATGGATCAGGGCAATCAGCAGGGTGCCGATGAGCCGTGCGTCTTGGGGAAGTGTTTTGAGCGGCAAGCGGATGAGAATTACTTCCCTGTTCTCAATCGCCTTCCTGAAGTCGAGGCTCGTCTCTGGCTGGCCGATAATGTTCCTGATGAGGCTTCTTCCCATCATCAGGCTTTCTAAGCGTCCAACCAGCGGCTCTACCCGCTGGATACGCCCAGCCATTGACAGGCCATCGTATTCTAGCTGCCAGAACTGCCTCACACTCTGATCCGTGACATTTTGCATCATCCGATGCCGGAAACTGTCATTCGTCAGTAAAGTGTACATATTTAGGAGCGTTGAGCCAGGGTTGCAGAACAGGGTAATAACAGCCGCCCGCAGGTAGCGCGGTAAGTAGTGCTGGCTCATCACCTCCGGCCATAAGACTTCAAAGACATGCATGAGCAGGTCGATGGCACGGGCCTGCGCGACGGCGCTCATACTGGCAAATGGTACAGGCAGAGCAAAGGGGTTAATGCTAAAGGGAAACTCTTCATCTTCCATGTCCAGCAGGAAGATTTGCTCCAGCCTCTCACGGGGCAGAACATCCGGTAGTCGAGCGATCAGGTGATTGATTGAGTCGCCGTGAGGATCAATGAAGATCACCGACAGATAACTCAGGATGTCTTGCATGCAGAGGTTTTCCATCAGGCCGCTTTTGCCGCCGCCTTGCGTCCCGACAATGTACATGCCGCTAAAACGCTCCAGGAGTGAGACAAGAAAACCGTTGTGGCTTTCGGGGTTGGTACCGAGTTGGAAGAAGTTCGCAAGCAACCGGCCAAACGCTTCCCGACTCAGGGATGCCACTTGAGCCAGGGACAGCCAACGGCCACCTGTAAACGTCTCTTGTGGTGCGTTAGTACCAGTATTTAGTTCCTTTACTCGTCGAGCCTGTGTAATGATTGATCGGTCACGCAGGTACTTATAGAGCCATATACCGAAGAACAAAACGGCTCCAGCCCCGAAAGCCAACAGAGGTAGAGTCTGTTGGTTGGCAACACCGACAATGGCCGTCGCTGCGCAGACGATGCTCAGGAGCAACGCTTTTCCTTTGCGCATAGCTTTTTCCTCACTTCCTTGAAAGACTTCTCAGCGTGGTTTGACCCCAAATCTGGGTACTGCGGCAATGAATGCCGTCAGTCGAGCATACCTCGCTGAGGTAACAGTACAAGCGGTATATTGTTGGCTATTTGGTAGCGTTATCCGTCTTAGCCAGAGGGAGAAACAGTGTACCAACATAGTTCTTACCGTTGGGAGAACTATACCTGTGCGGCAGTTGACATGGATTGACAGCTTTATTGATTTTGGTTGACGGGGATTTTATGAATAACCAGAGAGCCTTTGGAGAAGCAGTTCGGTCTTATCTGAAAGAAGGCATCGTGACCGACAGACGCAATGGTTCACGGTTCAAACCCACGCAAGTAGCACTTGCCCAGGGGTGGACTGCCGAGGAAACCTTGAGCCGGAAACTGAACGGTTTGCAACCGCTTTACGAGAACGACATCTTGGCGATTAGTGCTACCTTGATCTATTGGGGCTGCATCACCCACCGCAGCCAACTACAGCACCTCTTTGATCCTTTAGGTTACACGTTACCAGACACGTACTGGACTGGTGAGCCGTGGAAGTATTTATTCGATGACACCATGCCGCTTAAGACACCAGACTGGCTGCCCATCCAGAACGCCAGCTTTGAGGATTGGAAGAATAATGAACCTACAAAATGGCTCTGTAATACCAAGACTGGCTGGGTAAAACCAGTTCCAGGGAGAACCGCTGGAAGCATCGCGCTGGAAATCGGCGGCAACCCAGACAACCAAGAATGGGTCTACTGCCGGACACGCGAAACCCAAGAAATTCGGGTCACTCCTGGGAGTAGAATCAGCCTCTCATTCTGGGCAAAGAAGACACTGGAAGGCAAGCAGCCTGAAAGGAGCAAGTACGTCGAAGTGTTCTTTCACGATGGCTTTCAGTGGGTGTGGGGCTTTGGGCAAGATGTCACCAACGGTGGCGATTGGGCATTTTACGAGACAGAGTGGTGGGCCGTGCCAGTGAATGTGCAAAAAGTATCTGTTGGCGCAGTCGCGTTCAAAGATGGAGCCTTCCAGGTCGATGACATAGCGTTACGGATGTACGTGAGTCAATAAGGTTAGGTTGTTCAAAGTGTCCTTGAATATACCGAGGGCTGTGGGTCTGAAGGCAAAGAGTGCGATCAGACCCATTAGCTACCCACTCATACGTGCGACTCCTGGATGTCGCCATTGACAATGTCGTACACGATCCGCTTGAGCGGACTGGTGGTGAAAACGACGCGCAAGCCGAAAATGCCTCGACCACTAAAGTAAGTAACCTCACGGGATAGTAACTCGGTATTCGGGTGATTGCCAGAGGCTCTGCTTCGGATGATGTCGGAAATGAGAATCTTCTGGTCTGTGCCGAGACTTTGCAGGCTGGCATAGCCCTCAATGATTACCAGTATGCCGTCATCGGAGAGTTGTTGCTGTTGGATCGCCTCAAGGACTTTGGCTTCCTCCTGCTTGTCCAGAACAAAGAGCGCGTCGGCATGGTTATCATACGTGCGGGTGGTTGCCATCGTTAAGATTGCCGCTTTCATACGGTACCTCCTTTGTGGTAGTTGGTGGGTAGACTTTCAAACTCCGTGTTACTACAAGGTGTAACACTCACACTTACTAAAACATAGGAGACCATCTAGCACAAATATCTGATTGGCTTCAAACATTACACTCGATAAAGTTGCTCATTCCGTGCCGCCAAAAATTACCCTATAACAGTGCATCGCCAACAGTATAGGCAACCTATCACACTGCCCGATACAGCAGCCGCGCCTGCATACGTACATACTGAGTAGTAGTACGAGGGAGTCAGGGACGAAAAGAGGGGCTGTTGTGGCCTTATCCACGCTTGATGGTATAGGTTGATCTGTAACCCCACCAAGCTCACAGATCGGCCTATGGTTCTGGGTAGTCTTTTTTACGATATTGCCAGCCTTCAGGCAGAGCTATACTGCACTCATGCCTGCGACGAGCCACCCACTAACCACTGCTCTTTACCTCGGTAACGCCCTGGATATTTTGCCGACCCTCAAAGATGATTCAGTCGATTTGATCTGCACTGACCCGCCCTACGGCATCGACTACCGCAGCCGCTCCCACTCTCTGCCCTTAACGAAGATCATGGGCGACAAAGGTAAAGAAGCTCATGAGCTTTTAGATAATGTGTTGAGCTTGGCATCCAAGAAGTTAAAACCAGACCGCCACCTCTACATCTTCACCAACTGGCAAGCCTTTGAGGGTATGGCTCCAGTGGTTAAAAAGTACTTCAAGCTCAAAGGCGCTCTCGCCTGGATTAAAAACAACCGCACGAGAGGCGATTTAAAGGGCAATTATGGCTACCAGTATGAAATGGTGCTCTATGCCCACAAAGGAAGGCGCTGGCTGTTCGGTAAGCGCGACAGCGATATCCTCCACTTCGATAAAGTCCCCACTCAAGCAATGCAGCATCCCACCGAAAAACCAGTGAAACTCCTGCAGTATCTGATCGAGAAATCAACCCAACCAGGCGAGATTATCCTTGATCCTTTCATGGGGTCTGGGAGTACTGGCGAGGCGGCTTCACAAGCGGGTAGAGGCTTCATAGGGATTGAGATGGAACCAGCGTGGTTTGCAGTGGCGAAAAAAAGACTTGGAGAGCCTTCCGAGCAGAGCTAGTGTCAGTGACTGTGTAGAGGAGTTCTCTACCAGTACCTACAAAAAAGGAGGTGGCTCATGCCACAGGAAGAGTCTGGGGAAGTCCGTGAATTTCGTCGTCAGATGCGTGCTGGACGCGCACCCCTGCTGGAAGCTCTGAAGCAGGCGTACCGCCCGTACCTGCTCGCCAAGAAAAGCCTGGATCGCAAGAACAGCGAAATCCGTGAGCAGGTAGGGATGCTCAGTTCGGAGTTCGATGAGAAGTGTCGGCTGCTGCGCGAGTCGTCGCGTAAGGCAGATACCAATCCGGCTGCCGTCATCGACCTGTACAAAGGTCTTAGCCAGCAGGCAACTGCTGTTGCTGTCCTGATCGAGAAGGAACTGCCAGGGCTGACCAAGCTGTATGAACCCGTCGCCAAAGCCTTTGCCGCTTATGAGAAGGCGCTCAAGGCATACAACGACTACATGCAGCAATGGGTGGGCAAACTGCCGGAGAGCGATCTGTCTGGCCGCGCACTGGAGTTGGCCCTCGATCCCATCGAAAAGAGCCTGCGATGATCACCTGGATCGTCATGTACCA